>JBGVTO010000154.1:0-3205 GCA_041862635.1 Phycisphaerae bacterium
TATAATGACGTGGAAGATTGTTAAGGTTGTACTTTTCTTCCCCGCGACGAACAATCTCATCCTCCCCAAGCTGAATGGACTCCGGTTCTCCCAGCTTTCTCAACACCTCGTCTTTGCTCATGTCAAGGGTATAGTCACCAACACGCAGCCCAGGTACGATGGTATGCTTTGATGTCACCTGTTGACTTGCCGCTTCGTCGTCAGAGATCGAATGAATCAATCTAACAGGATCGATCATGAGTCCGAAGGGACGTTTTTCTCCTTCATGTTCAAGCTGAATGGTTCGGCCTGTCTTCAGCGCGAGGTTCCAGAATCTCTTGGGGGTAATATCAGGCTCTACTTGTGCGGCAAGAGCGTAAACGCCTGCGATGTATGGGACCGACCAGCTCCAACCGCCTTCACGATGGAAAACGTACTTATCCTTACCCCCGGGGCTGGCTGTTGTTCGTGAGTCCATCGGAACTAATAGACAGTCGGAGCCTCGCAATTCTGTGCCTTCATAGAATTCCTTTGCCCACCAAAGGCCGGGTTCATATGATTCGAATAAATCCGGATCAGCCGAAGGATCACGACCAAGACCGTGAAAGCTAAAACCATAAACTTCTTCAAGACTGCAAGAGACAACAAAAATACCAGCGGCTTTGGCCCTTTCGCATGCTGCCATGTTGTCCTCATAGCTATCGACCGATGGAGTCCAGCCAACCGATATTGAGATGACTCGAATCTTGTTGTCTTTCGGGAGTTGCTCGTTTATTTTCAGAATTCTGTTGATACCTTGAGCAACGTAACGCGGTCCTCCCTTTTTGGCGATATAGTAGAGTTCTGCCTCAGGAGCTACTCCCACTGTTTTGCCCAAGGCGATAGATGCGACAGCAGCCCCGTGCATCTGAGGGTTCATTCGAGCCCGTAAATCAATTTCTTCATACAAACGCACACGTTCGGCATATTCCTGATGGTCAACTAATAACTTCTGATCGAGTATGGCGATCCTCACGCCACGACCGGTAATTCCTTTCTCATGCAACCGGCGGATACCTAAACCCGGATTCTTTCCCTGTTCCTTATCGAACCGTTGAACAGAAGGCACCTTGACAGTTTTTTGATACCGGTCTTTGCCGATGTCAATGTTCCCGCCATCGTACGCAATCCACAATATCGTAACTGGTTTGTTCAAATTCGGTTTGCCGAAGAACTTGACCTGAATGCCAGAATATTCCAGTTCTACTACTTCGCCGTCCTCTGACACCTGCTCCTCAGTCGGCTTTCCGGCAATCTGCTTGAATTCTTCGGGTGTGGTGCGCTTATAGGCAATACGGCCCTCCGCCGCCGCTTGACGAATGAGGTTTAATACGTCCTTGCCCGAAACGCGATCGGACTGTTGATTGTGCTTTGCCTGAGTAACGTTGATCTCCATCACCGTTCTGTCCATCTTGTGGATTTCGAAGTGGAGACCCTTGTCCTTGTAAACGAGAAAATCCCTCCCCCTTCCCTCTTCGAGATGTAAGTCGTCGCCAAAGGCTTGTTTGATTTCCTTCTCCGAGTCACCCACTCCCAACCCGTTGGTGAATTTGTAATAAGGGCTTATCGCAGTAATCCCTTTGACCGTATCGTTATCTATCCTAAAGGAAATATCACCAAAGGACATGAAATACCTTTTCGGGAGATTGTCAAGGGTGTACCTTTCTCCCGCGAAAAAAATCTCCTCTGGCTCTCCCAGCTTTCTCAACACCTCATCTTTGCTCATGCCAAGGGTATAATCACCAACTCCCACCCCAGGCACGATTGTCTTAGTCTCGGAATGCACACGAGAAATTTTCTGGATGTTGGCAGCTTCGGCCATGGAATTACTGCCCATCGGCAATAATATCGCGCCAATAACAATAATCGCGATTAATCCAAGATATCCAAGTTTTGAACTTTTTGGTACAGGTCTGCTTAACATATGCTTAATTCTCCTTTCTAAAGCCTTTTTCGATTCTACTACGCCAATAAGACGTAAACTGAAGTTCGGCCTCCAAAACGCCATTTCCGCTATATCAATCAGCATATTGCTGTAACTCTTAGTTTCCGGCTTAAGGGTAACAAGTACCATTTCGTCAACGGCCTGCTCTCTGACTCTACGAACCATTGCATTTGCAAGCCATACGAACGGATTGTAAAAATACACGATCTGCAACGTAGTCTGCAGCAGGTTTACCCAAACATCGCCCCGTTTAATATGAGCAAGCTCGTGAATCAAAACGGCCTTTAGTTTCTCTCGCGATAGCTTTTTAGGGAGAGTAGCCGGCATTAAAATGATTGGCTTAAATAATCCGCAATCAGCGGGACTAAGCCTATTGCCGGACAATCTCAATTCAATATTTTGGCGAATACCAATCAGGCAGCGACATTCATCCAGCATCTCAAGTAATCGCCCATTTGCAGGCCTGCTTTGAGCAATCAGCCCTCTGACAAAACAAACCCGCTTAACGAGTAATACCAAAAGAACCAGCATCCCAACGAGCCAGCCCAAAAATACCAGTCCCTGCCAACAAATATGTTCAAGTTCTATTCCAGAAGCTGCCGTTTCATTCGTTATAGCCGGTTCTAAAGGACTCAAACCTTGATATATGTCAATAACTGCGGTTTCATTCGTCACAACCGGTTCTAAAGGAATTGAACGTTGATGTATGTTAAGAGTTGTTGGTACAATTTCTTCTGTCTGCGGTATCCACTTTGACATAGAAACTTCACTTGGAAAATAATCCCCCATCCAGTATCCAATTCCTGTAGGCAATGTGAAAGAGGCCGGCATAACGAGCTTTATAAATACCAGCATCCACAGACAATAGCGAAAAACTGCCCGCACCCGTTTTCGCAGCAGAGAATCAACAATCAGCAACAAAACAATCAGCACACTGGATTGGATAAATATGCCCGCCGCATAATTCCAAAATCCCTGGCCGATATTGTTCAAACCTGTTATACACGTGTTAATTGACTGGTTCATTTTTTTATCTCCCGGTTCGGTTTATTTTGTTCGCACTCAATCCTTCTTTTTTTTAGCCTTGTTTACAAGTTTGCGCAACTGTGCTGATTCGGCTTTTGAAAGGCCTTCATGTTCAATCAGAAACTGCATCATAGGAGTCAATGCCCCGTCAAAGGCTCGCTTGAGCATTTTGCGAAATTCGCCCCGTTTGGCGTCAACTTCACTTATGCAGGAGCG
>JBGVTO010000155.1:0-15227 GCA_041862635.1 Phycisphaerae bacterium
AAAGGCCTAATCTGGAAACGGCTGGATTAGCTCTACTATGGCCTATAAATGGTCTTGGCAGGGTGCTTTTGCCGACAACCTGCCTGCCTGAAAGAGAGCGTCCTTATAATTTGAATGTGGAGATAGCGCGTGCAAAGCTAATGCAAATTGTCAACAAGCGAGAGGATTGGTTGTTTTTTGACAGCATAGAGGATTTAGAAGATATTTGTAAAGAGGGCCAGGATTTATTTATTCGGGCAATTCAAAATATTTCAGATGCGCCGCAGTCGTCTAAACTGGCGGATGATTCACTTAAAAAATCGATAGTTTTTTCTGAAAAGCTGGCAATAAAACAGGCGGAATCGCTTTTCGAGACGAGGAGCCAGAGCCATGGTTTTGGCCGAGGCTGCCTTGGATGCAGAGTTGACCCAGTGGAGATTAGTAATCCTATATACATTGAGAAGCTTCTGGAATTGTTCGGGTCTGTAACGATTCCAATAAACTGGGCCCGGATAGAGACTCATAAGGGAAGTTATAATTTTTCGGCGATTGATGCCTGTATTAATGTGCTTGGTGAAGAGAAATTGTCGCTTAGCGCGGGGCCGTTGCTTTGTTTCTCAAAAAAGTATCTGCCCAAATGGCTGCTTCACAGCGGAGCAGGTTTTGAAAAGATTCGAGAAGCGGCGTACAGATTCGTTTCAGAGATAGTCGCTCGTTATTCTGGGATTGTTCGTGCGTGGTGCGCCATAAGCGGCTTGAATGTGTTTAACCACTTTGGGTTCAGGTTCGAGCAGATTTTGGAAATGACACGTGCGGCGAATATGGCTGTGAAACAGGGCAGCGACAGGGCTTTGAAGATAATAGAAATCAGCAACCCGTGGGGTGAATATTATACGACAATGCCCAATAGTATTCCGCCATTAGTGTATATGGATATGGTTGTGCAGAGCGGGATTAATTTCGATGCGTTCGGGCTGCAAGTCCGATTTGGTAAAAATCAGTCGGGTATGCATGTTAGAGATATGATGCAAATATCGGCAATTCTGGATTCCTTTGGGCCCATAGCCAAGCCTTTGTATGTGACCGATGTGGAAGTTCCGAGCCAAAATGGTTCTGGTTTGCAGGACGGGAAAGTTGCCGGGGTGTGGCATGAGGAGTGGAACCAGTCGCGGCAGGGGCAATGGATTGAGCAGTTTTGTAAAATAGCGCTCAGCAAACCGTTTGTTAACTCTGTGACATATTCGAATCTCACCGATACAGAGGATAGTACCATATCTAACAGCGGTCTGTTAACGGCCCAGCTCGAACCGAAAGAATCATTTCGAATGTTGAAGAAGCTGCACGACAGCATTTTCAGCCGGTAAATAAGTCATGGCTTGTGTTTTGTGGTTCGAAGGAGCGACGCAATACAATATGAGAGAAGCCAGGCAAAAGAGGATTCAATCATTTGCGTTTGTTATCAGTGTGTGTGTGGCGGTTTGCGTTTCCTTGGGTTTTATTTCAGAATTTGTTGGACGAGGTCAAGCCTGCGAAATTGAATTAGAGAGCCGAATAAATCCAAACTATGCACCGGTAGAGAGTTTGGTGAGGTTGCCCGGTATAGGCGTTGGACGAGCCGGGGCGATAGTAGCGTACCGCGAGAATTTCGGTGGGAAAGACGGTGGAAATCCGGTCTTTCGAGATTGCAATGATTTACAAAAAGTCAAGGGCATAGGCCCCAAAACGGTACAGAATATAAGTGAATGGCTGAAGTTTGAATAAAAAAAATTGAGTATGGGATCGGCTGATTGGGATTTCATCACGAGGAATAATTCGACGATGTGTATGGATTATCCCGGAAATATTTATTGATAGAAGTGAAAAAGTTTTTTAAACGATTAATCTGTTTATCATTGGCGGGGCTACCGATGATTTTCGCCGGCTGTTCGCAGCAGCAGATGACCGAGCAGCAAATCATTAATACGGCGAAGATGATTCATGAAGAGGCGATAACCCTTGACAGCCACGTTGATATTCTCAATGCCACGTATGCCACTAAGGCATGTGACCCTGGGATAGACAATCCCAGGCTCAAATGCGACTTGGTTAAAATGAATAAAGGCCGTGTGGACGGTGTGTTCCTGGTCGTATTCGTTGGGCAGAAAAAGCGAGATACCGAAGGATACAAGAATGCGTATGAATCTGCGGTGGGTCAGTTTGAGGCGATACACCGTCTGACTGAAAGGATGTATCCCGACCGTTGCGAGCTTGCCACATCGCCGGGGGACGTTGAACGCATTGCAAAAACCGGTAAAAGAGTTATTATGATCGGTGTGGAGAATGGATTTGCAATTGGCAAAGACCTCTCGAATATTGAAAGGTTTTACGATCTTGGAGCCCGATATATCACATTAAGTCATAATGGCCATAATGATATTTGTGATTCCTGCAATCCGAGGAAGAAACTCGGTGACAGGGAAACAGAGCATAATGGTCTGAGTGAATTCGGGAAAAAAGTCGTTGCGGAAATGAACCGGCTTGGGATTATAGCTGATGCATCTCATATTTCTGCAAAGTCCTTTTATGATCTTATCAATGTGTCGAAGGCGCCGATTATCGCTTCACATTCGGGATGCCGCACACTTGCCGACAATTCGAGGAATTTAGACGATGAGCAGTTGAAGGCGCTTGCAAAAAATGGAGGTGTTATTCAAATTGTAACGTGTAGCGGCTTTTTGAGATTAGGTTCGCCAGAGCACCGCGAAGCGATAAGCGATTTGAGAGGGGAAATGGAAGAGGGGAGAATTGAGATTGAGCAGTTCCTGGAAGGAATGAAAGAAATTGATGCCAAATACCCGTCGGCGAGCTTGTCGGATTTTGTGGATCATATAGACCATGCGGTTAAGGTTGCGGGAATCGAGCATGTTGGTATCGGCACAGATTTTGACGGCGGTGGTGGTGTACCGGACTTCAATGACCACTCCGAAGCGTTGAATGTTACTACTGAGCTTGTTAGACGTGGATATTCCGAAGAGGATATTTCAAAGATATGGGGCGCTAATTTGCTTCGTGTCTGGCGCAAAGTGGAAAAAGTAGCACAAGAATTGCAAAAAGGCTCTAACAATGGATGAGTGGGAAATCAATAAACCATTAGGGCAGTGCTGCGGCACGGGTAGAAAAATCGACTATGGGGAAGAATACTTCGGTGCTCTGGTAGAGACCGGCGAGGGATTGCAAAGGATGGATTTTTGCGCGGATTATTGGGAAAGTGAAAAGCCGGATGTGTTTTGTTACTGGAGAAGCAGACTGCCACACCCCAACCAGAAAAAGCAGATATTCGTTGATGATGATATGCTCTTGGCCTTTTTTGAACGGTTGGAAAAAGAGACTGAGCAGGAGAAAGTAAATTTTCGGTTTGTTTTGGCGTTAATTCTGATGCGAAAAAGGCGGCTGAAATACGATACGACCAGAGTCGAAGACGCCAAAGAAATCTGGCGTTTGAGGATAACAGGCGAAAAGCAGATTGTCGAGGTGATAAATCCACATCTCGATGAGGAGCAAATCGAGCAGTTATCATCGCAGATAAGTCAAATATTACAGACGGATTTATAGAGAATGAATTATCTACATTACAACTTACGTTTATATTTTTATTATGCTGCGGCGATACTGATTTTTGCCGGCTGTGCGCCTGAGATTCGGGAGCCGGTAGAGGTTGTTCCGGGCAAAGAATCTATAGCCGAGGCGTTGTCTGTTCTGAAAGCACGCTCACAAAATGCGGTGCCACTGTTGGCTAAGGGGCGGTGTGTCTTGAAGTATTATGATGAAGACAAGAAAGAGCGTAAAGAATCCCTTCCTATGGTTAGAGTCGTGATGAATCCTCCTGTTGAAATCTACCTGCAGGGTGATGCAACTATTGTCCCCAAGGCGATAGTTCTCGGCTCGAACGGACGTGAATTTTGGCTTGCATTAAAGCCAAAGGAAATCAGCACTTACTGGTGGGGCCAATGGTCTGAACAGGTTTCTTCCGAAGGACTCACGATAAGTCCCAGAACTGTGTTAGAAGCTATTGGGGTTGTGGAAATAAAAGCAGAGGAGAACTGGTCTTTGTCGAATGAAGGCGCTTTTGATGTACTTACAAGACGAGAACGGGGGGTGGTAATCAAGAAAATATACATCTCCAGCCGTGATTATCTAGTAAAAAAAATTGAGTACTTTGATTCGAACGGTCAAGCTGTGGCTTATACGGAACTTGAGGGCTACAAAGAGGTATCTGATGGATTTTTTGTTCCCGCCTTGATAAAGATCATCGCATACGGGCAGAACAACAGCGAAGAGTCACTCAATATTAATCTTGACCTTAAGTCTATAAGACCGAAGGAAATCACTGAGGGGATGCAGAATTTCTATTTCAATCGTCCTAAGCCGCGAGGGTTTAAACACATTTTGGTAAACGAGGGTGGAAAGTGGATTGAACAACAGCAGTAAATAATGAGAATGGAGCTTGTTTATGCCCAGGATGAATTTGAGAGAAAGAATAAGTAAGGATTTATTTTTGTTGGACGGTGCGATGGGGACCCAGTTGATTGCTCGCGGCGTTCAAGTGGGCAGGTGTAATGATTATCTAAATGTCGAGTTGCCTGATGTTGTTTCTGACATTCACCGCAGCTACTTCGAGGCGGGCAGTGATGCGGTTCTTACCAATACATTCGGGGCCAATAAATATGTTTTGGGACGGCATGGATTTGCTGAAGAGACTGTCAAAATAAATAAGGCAGGCACCCGTGTAGCTCGACGGGCCGCGGGGGAGGAAAAGTATGTATTGGGCGATATTGGGCCGAGCGGGGATTTTCTGGAGCCATTGGGAAGCCTGAAACCTGAGGAATTGAAAGAAGTTTTTGCCCGGCAGGCAAAGGCACTTTTGGATGGCGGTGTGGACGGTTTTATTATCGAAACGATGACTGCTCTCGATGAGGTGACAATTGCAATCGAAGCGGTGAAATCTGTCGGCGGGGGGGTGCCGGTGCTTGCGTCGATGTCTTTTGATAGGGCCGGCGGTGATTTTAAGACAATGATGGGCGTTGGCATCGAAGCGGCGGCTGCAAAAATAGTCTCATTAGGTATTGATGCGGTAGGATTTAACTGCGGTACAGTGTCACTTGATGAATATATAGAGCTGGCGGAGAAGTTTGTTTCGGCGGTGCGGTCGCTATCGGCTGGTGTGGTAGTTTATGCTGAGCCTAATGCTGGCAAGCCAGAATTGGTCGAAGACCGGGTGGTCTATAAGGTATCGCCTGAGGATTTTGCAGCGGCGGCAAAGAAAATACATTTGGCCGGCGTAAACATCATCGGCGGCTGCTGCGGGACCGGACCAGCACATATCAAAGCCCTGTCAAAAAAATTGCGGGGCTAACCGGCCCGGTCTTTCGCAAAAAATCTTCACTTTATTTCGTGAGAATCTCTTGCGGTTCTCTTAGAATATACTTTGGGTTCCCGCAAGGCGGGGTCCCTCAAAAGAGTTTGGTTCAAGAGTATAGCTAAAGTGATACCTATTGATGCTTGGAAACCGTTAAACGCAGACATCAAACTGCTTAACCGCTGCAAGAAGGCCATAAGGCAGGTGGTTGCCGATGCCGACGTCATCCTCTATGGCTCTCGCGCTCGCGGCGACACCAACGAATACTCCGACTATGACATCCTTGTGCTTATCGACGGCCCGGTTAGCATTTCCCTCAAAGAAAGGTTTGTTGACCAAACCCTTCCTCTTGAGCTGGAGACCGGTGCGGTTCTCACGCTGATGACCTACAACAGGCAGCAGTGGGATACCCCTCTATACCGTGCTATGCCATTCCATAAAAACGTTGATCGTGAAGGGGTTCTCTTATGACTAAAGAAGAACGTGCATTGATTGAATACCGAATGGAACGCGCACGCGAAATCCTCGGCGAAGCCAGAATAATGTTTGACGCTGGTCGAATTAACACCTATTAAGTCGAGTCACAAACCACGTTTTACAACGGCCACCCTATCCGTAGTGTTCGTTGTTAACGCTGAACGTAAGAATCCACCAGCTCGGCTTGCCCGCATCCGCAAGAGCAGACAGTTCGCGTCCTATCGCTTGTCCCATTCTTCCCGAAGGCTTTGTGGTAGTGTTTCTTGTAGCTTCGGATACCTCTCTATGATTCGAAAAATATCAGCTAAATCCTTTTGCCGTTTGCTCTTTCGCCGCGACGTATCCATATACGCCCAAACTTTACCTTGTAATACATCTTCAAGGCGTGCGACCTTCATCCTGTAACCCAACACATTCCTATCGGCCGCAACTGAAACGAACCTCTGGTATCGCGGGTCGGCCTGTAGTTGAATCCGCAGGTCAGAGCTGTTGCTGGTGATGTTCACGCTATGCTCGAATTGCTCAACCTTTAAGCCGTGCTCTTTGGCTGCTCTGCAAATAGCTCCGATACCTTCAACCGCCGCGACGATGTCCAAATCAAGGCTCACGACAGGTTCAACATAAGCGTTTACAGCAAGGCCTCCGATTAGGCAATATTGCGAACGCGTTTTAGTGAGAATGTCCAGAAGTATCTGGATAATGTCCAATTTCCCGTTTGCCAGACAGTTTATGAATTCCTTACCTATCATCACATTTCTTTCTTCGAGCAAACCTTATAGTCAACAACATTTTGACAAATACATCAACTGGATACCGCTCAGGGCAGCCCGAATACAAAGAACAAGGTTAAAGGTCTGCTGTTTTGAGTATTATGGTCGAGATTGTTAGAAAAAGCAAGGGGGACTTACGATTTTTTATAAGACTCGGATTCCCGCTCTTTCGACTTCGCTCAGGACAGGTTCTGCGGGAATGACAGGAATATCAAGCATTGAGAAATACGGTGATTTGGTCGATGGTTTTTTGTGTGGCGCCCTGGTTTTTTCTGATTACTTCTTGGCCGTTTTTGGCAATTGACTGCGCGAAATCAGAATCGCTGAGGCATTTTTGCATCGTTTGGAGCAATTCCTGTTTGTCTTTGACCATAATGGCGCCGGTGTCGGCTAAAAGCGCGTCAACGGTTTGCTTGAAATTGAAGGCGTATGGACCAAATATAGTGCATTTGCTCAGAGCGGCGGCTTCGGCCATATCAGAGCCGCCCATCGGTACGAGGGAGCGGCCAACGAAGATTATCGTTGCGAGTGAGTAAAACTTTCGCAAATCACCCATCGTGTCACCCAGGATTACCGTATCAATTGATGATTGATTATTGATTTTTGATTTTTCTGTGTTCTCTTCGGTCAATTTCTTTATGTGGCTGTACCGAACCAAGGACAAACCTCGGCTTTCTATTAACTGTGCAACTTCATCGAATCTTTCAGGTTTACGGGGTACAATGGCCAAACGCAGGTCGCTGAACCGGTTTTGTTGTTTTAGATTCTGATAGACGTCAAGCAATATCCTTTCTTCATCGTTTCCGGTGGCGCCTGCGACCCACAATCTTTCATCGTTAATATTTAGTTGAGCTGCAAGAACGTCGGCACCTTCAACTTTGTTGGCGATCTGGGCGGTGTCGTATTTAAGCGAGCCGGTTACAATTACTTTTTCATCCGGGCAGCCGATTTCTTTGAAACGACGGGCGTATTGTTCAGTTTGGGCGAGGATGAGACTTATTTTTTGGAAGATTTTGTTGGCGATTGGCTTTATTTTTTTGTGTCCGGAAAAACTTTTATTGCTCATTCGTCCGTTGACAACAATAACGGGGACGTTTGACTGCTGTGCGATTTGAACAAAATTGGGCCACACTTCCAGCTCCATCAGCAGACAGATTGCCGGGCGAATATTGCTGAATGCGCGTCGCATTGTCCAGGAAAAATCAAAGGGAAAATAGAAAACCTGGTGATTTGTACTGAAAAGGCTGGTTGCACGGGCAAAGCCGGTATCGGTGGTAGTGCTGATTACGATTTCGAAATCGCCGAATTTATTTTCAAGCTCTTTAATGATTGTCTTAGCAGCGTTGACCTCGCCTACACTTACGGCGTGGAGCCAGATACATTTTTTTGTGGGACTTCTGCGGGTGATTTTACCAAGTCGCTGGCCCCAGCCGGTGCGGTAGCGTTTGTGCCTGACGGCTCGATATATAACCATAGGGCTGTAAGCTGCCGCAGCTAATAAATACAGCAAATCAACGGCGAATCTCATTTTGTTGTCCTAATAAAGGAGTAAACGGAATAATAACCGGTAAATGATATTTATAAAGCACGACTATGTCAAACAATTGGCTGACTGTGTAAGCGGGGGTGTGGCCGGATTTTCCGGTAAGCGATTTTAAGTTCATTTTGTCCTTTCGGAAATTGGGTTTGTTTGGGTTTGTTTTTTTGGGGCCTGAGGGTGGTTCATTTTCATAATCCTTTTGTAAAAAAGCGTTTACGTTCATTTTGGGCATTTGGAGAAATTGGGTTTGTTTATTCGGACTATAAAATCATCTTTTTTTCTGTAATCCTCTATAACATATAAGTTTACGTCCATTTTGGCTTTTTGGAAATTGGGTTTGATTGGGTTTGAATTGGCTTTGTTTTTCCCACTTAGCCAAGTGTCCAAATTTTCATATATACTTTTGATATAAGAGTTTACGTTAATTTGAGCGTCCTTGACATTGGGTTTGTTTTGCATAAAAAGTAGCTGATTTGTAGAGGGTTCTCTACAGATGTAGTGCCTTATAGGCACGTAAATATCTGCTGCCTTGTAGGCAGGTAAGTTAGTGAAGAGTGAGCTAAAGTGCCTAAAGTGAGCTAAATCCGCCGCGGCGGATAAAGTTGGATTCTCGATGCTTGTAAATGGTTCATAGTTCATGGTTCATTGGTTAATTGGCTGGGCTGGCTGGCTCTAAGTCCTTGCTGCGCTGCAGCTTACGACATGCAAACTGAAATGCCATCTTCGCCTGCTGGCGGTTTATGTTAGCCTGCTGGCTAACATAGGTGTATAATACCAAATTTTGAGTTTGATTGCAAGCAGATTTGAAATAAATGTCCGAGACACGGCACTGTATTCTGGACGCTCGTTAGTGAGGAGTGAGCTAAAGTGAACTAAAGTGCCTAAAGTGAGCTAAAGTTGGATTCTGGAGTGGATTAGAGATTGGTTACTTCGACTCTGCAACCTAGCGGACGAAACAGAAGATGCTCCTGAGACCTTTTGCTCCCGCAAGAACGAACCTCTAAGAAACCGTCAAATATTCAAGTTAGACTCTTTTTCTCAAAAAAGCCCGGTTCGGTGGGGGGGAGTCATTCTTTGGCTCCGTGCTTACGCAGCAGTTCAACGATTTCGGTGTGGCCTTGATCAACTGCAATGTCCAGAGGTGTCCGATTCCATTTGTTCCTTGCATTCGCATCGGCACCCTTATTGATAAGTAGTTCCACCATATCTCTGCGGCCCTGTCTAACCGACAAATGCAGGGCCGTCTGATCATTCTCGTCCTTTACATTTACATTTGCGCCTTTTTCAATCAGCAGTTCTGCCATATCCTTTCGATCCCTCATAGCCGTCATGTGCAAGGCGGTTCGATGTGACTTGTCCTTAGCATCAATATCAGCGCCCTTAGCAACAAGAATTTCCACTATATCTTTGTGGCCTTTTAACACAGCATAGTACAGGGGCGTTCGACCATTTCTGCCTTTCACATCAACAATTGCGCCCTCGGAAATAAGTAGCTCTACCACTTCTCTTCGGCCAGACGAGGCTGCGCTATGTAATGGCGTATTTCCGTACTTATCCTTCGCATTCACATCGGCGCCCTTGGCAATAAGTAGCTGAACAAAATTCAGCCCACCGGTAGCGGCTGCTTGATACAATGTCGTGCTGCTATCGTTTGTCTTTGCATTAACGTCAGCGCCATTGGCAATAAGGAATTCAGCTACATTCTCCTGACCGGTTGAGGCAGCCCAGTATAGAGGCGTCCAGCCAAGCTCATCTTTTGTATCAACATCGTCTCCTTGTTTCACGAAAAGCTTCAAACGAGTCAAATCACCCATGTAGGCTGCCATGTGGAAACTCGAAGCATCAGCGCCTTTTGAAATAAAAAACTCGACTATGTCTCGATTTCCTTGCGCTGCTGCGTAGCGGAAGGCCGTCCAGCCATCCTGGTCTTTCACATCGAATTTAGCTCCTTGGGCAACGAAAAGCTTAACCATATCCAAATCTTCGTTCCAGACCGCATAGTGGAGGGGCGGATAGTCCTTTTCTGGTTTGAGATTGACATCGGCACCTTTGGCAACGAGGAGCTTTATGATGTCTTTGTTTTCATACCAACTGGCATAGTTCAAAGGTGTGTAGCCATACTTATCTTTGCCATTCACATGAGCACCTTTGGTAATCAATAATTCGGCAAGTTCTTTATGACCTCCCTGGACGGCATAGTGCAGAGGTGTAGTACCTTTGTCGTCCTGAGCATTCACATCCGCCCCCTGTTCGATCAGCGTTTTTGCTCCGGCTACATCTCCCATCCGAGCGGCTACGTAAATGGAAGAGATAGTGGCGCCTTTGGCTATAAGTAATTCCACAAAGTCCTTTCGGTTCCGACTCAGAGCAATATCAATTGGTGTCTGACCATCATTATTTTTTGCGTTTACATCTGCACCGTTAGCAATGAGCAGTTCAGCTAAATTTTTGTAACCAGCCCCCGCAGCAGAATGTAGGGGTGTATCACCCGAGGCCTTCATAGCATTGATATCAGCGCCTTTGGCTATAAGCAGTTCAGCTATTTCCTTGTGGCCAGCTCTTACGGCAGAATGCAGAGGTCTATCGCCGACAGGGTATTCTCTTTGCGCATCTATATCCGCGCCTTTGGCTATGAGCAATTCTACTATTTCCCTGTGGTCTTTTTCTGCGGCATAATGCAGTGGTGTTCCTCCGGGCCAAGTGTCCCTCACGTTAAAACTTGCACCGTTACCCAAAAGTAATTCAGCCACATCTTTGTATCCACTAATCGCCGCGCGATGAAGTGCGGTTCTTAAAGAGTGGTCTTCTCTGCCGTTAACTTCAGCTCCCTTATCAATGATTGATTTAACTAAATCGATATCGCCAACGGCCGCTGCTTCTTGAAGTGACATGGGAGGTTCAGTAGATTCAGTAAGAGTATAAATAATTTGGTTGTCGGTTACAATATCTTTCTTACGATAGCGCGCTTGGAAGAAAGACCTACCAGGCCACACTTTTGATATTGTGGGGACTCTTTCTCCAAGTGATACATGCAAATGCAACAACACGAGACAATCAATCGCATCGAACTTGGTATATATGTGTTTGTTACTCGCAACGAAGAATCCCTTGTAAAACCTGCTACTAAGAATATTGTCGCCGATTTTCTCGGCCATTCCTAGAAACACACTTTTACTGGTCTTCTTATACAGTTCCAAAAAACCCAAAAGAGCATAGGGGTCTGAGCAATCAGTCTGAATGTTAATTTGTGGTTCGACTTCCAAGGTTAACCCAATATCTCCGAAACCATTACCCTTTGAAATATTACGAGCCATTTCCCGCATAAATTCATCTCCCGTAACGCGATATCCCATCGTATAAGCCCAAAAGTCCGACGGTTCAGCTAGGAGCGGTTCTAGAGCAACACCCTTAGGCCCCAGTGGACCATCCTCTCTAACTACATATCCCTCCAAATTCGTACCATCAGTGAGAATTGGGACATAAACATTGTCCCTACTACGGTAGCTAGCCTTACCAAAGGCAGTCAACTCTTCTAAGGCCCATTGCCTAAACTCGTTCCCTTCGCCGTCTAATATTTCTCCTACCAGGAACAGGCTTTGCCAAAAGAAGACCCGTGTATGAATGAATATTCCTGGACTCGACATATAATAGCCTACAGTAGATTTACGAAATATTGGGTTACTGCACCTCATAAAGATATCCGGTAGGAATTCCGTCGTTCCAGGTACAAGCTTTCTAAGAACATCATCGTAAGATTCGCGTACTACAAATGAAGGTTCTGTGTACATCAAGTAGCTAATGCCCGTGTTGGGATGCCTCGTGTCTACATATCGTTTGGCAAGGCGCTTCGCCCACCCTAAAGGTCCTTTCTCTCCAGATACCTTAGTGAGCCACGTTGCCGCATAGATTAAGTCGGTGCCAGTATTAAAGAATGAGCCTCCGCTACCACTCTCCAAGAATACTGGCCCTCCTTTGTATTCGTGGTCCCAGCCCTTGGAAACACTCAATCTATCTAGTGGGCCAATCCTATCCATATCTAAATTAGACCAATCCAACACATGAGAAGCCCACATAGATTCTATAAGCTGTTCCGTGGCCTTCGAATCCACGCTCCACATAAGTTCGTAGTATGGATAAAATGCCTTTAAGTAGTCATGATTTGAGCCACAGATCTGATCTGCCTGTGCATCATACGCTACGGTTCCTCCCCAATACAACAGCCCGTTCGGACTGCGCAGGTTGGCAAAGGCGTATTCAATTGCCTTCATTGCTGCCTGGCGGTATTTCGGGTCGCCGGTTATCTTGGTGAGGCCATCCAGTGTGCGGAAAAGGTTCTGTTGAGAAGCTAAGTTAGATAAGACCCACCTCTCTCCCTCTGGGCTTATCCACTTCACCGGCTCGTGGGTGTGGATGTTTAAGCCGTCAACAAATAAAGGCGTGTGCTTGGGGCCGTAGGTATCTCTTCCATACTTGAGCACGTTGTCAGCAAATTCCCGGACAGCGTCGAGGTATTTGCTGTTTTCATTAGCTTTTGAATTGCTTGCGGAAAAACCAGCCAGAGCAATAAACAATAAAACGACCTCAAGAATATGATGTGGTCTATATTTACCTCTCATATCGCATCCTCCATCATATTGAACCGTAATCTGATACCAGCGCAGAGGCTAAACAGGGATTGTCGTTGCGTATTATACCAGAAAAGTAGTCGTGAGTAATGTTAAATAATGTCAATGTTCAGCTTGTCTCGGATACCTGCTTTCTCGCGAAAGCATAACGAGGCCTCGTAATGAACTAAGCAATCTCATTCGGCACGATGTAATCTATAATTGTTTTAATAGAATGATACCTGGCCAGAAGAAAGGATTGCTGGTGTATTGTGGTTTTTTCGGATTGGATTTTGAAACTTTTAGGGTGCGGCAGTATTGAGCCAATATTCGACGAATACAGTTAGGTCAAGAATGTCAACCTTTCCGTCGGGCCTGCCCTGTGGTGCTATGTCCGCTCTTGGGTTCCAATTGAAGGACTCTGAATTGGTATGCCAGACGTCGGCGAAAGCAGCGAGGTCGAAGATGTCCACTACGCCATCACCGGCTCCGGGTGCGATGTCAGCGACGATTCGTTCAGGGAGACGCTCGAATTCTATTCGGGGAAGGTCCTGTCCGGGCAGGCCTCCACCACGAAATACAAAGTTGAAGTCCACGAATAGATTCGTGCCTATAATACCATCGAGGACTCCGCCCTCCGGCGAAGGAGCGTCTAACACAACGACCGGGACATTGGTAAAAGTGAGCCATTCCGGCGTGGCTATTACTTCAAGAGAATCTATATAATAGCCGGGCGCTCTGATTGTTTCCCCCGTAGCTATCAATATTTCGAGTTCGTATTCGGGGCTGTTGGGATTCAGGCCTAAGCGGGCGCCAATAGCTTCACTGATGATGGTATAACTGCTGCCGGTATCAAAGATAAAGCCATCTTTGTCAAGGGAGGTTCTGCCGGCGTGGGTAATGTCCACGCTGGAGATGAAAAAGAATCCCTGCATCGGCAGGAATCCGGTGAGTACGGACGGGCTGAAAGGAGCGCCGAAATCTGAGCTGAAAGGGTCGAGTTCGAGTATGTTGGGGAAGTATTGGACGGAGACTGAACCGATGGGGCGCAGCTCAAGAGGTATTTCGTTTGGGTAGCTTGGAATATGTGGGTCATCGTGTATGTAGAAGCGAATTTCCGGGGCGGTGAGCTTAGTTCCGTCATGAGTGAAATTGATAGGTCGGTCGTTGCGGAAAACCGCGGCCAAATAGACTGAAAGAGGTGTTCCAATCGCAGTGAGCGAATGCGATGATTCGATTGGGTCGCCCACGGCGACAGAGACATTGAACTCGCCGACCATAGTAGAGTTATCAAGAAGCAGACCATCGGGTTCTATGACGCCGAGTCCGTCGATAAATAGACCCAGCGGCTGACTTACCCAAGCATAAGCTGAGCCGGTTACGCCCGTAAACTCGACCGTACTTGATGTAATGAGATCCGGGGTATGATCGAAAAGACCAGCTCTGGTAGCGTCGCTGCCGCTTACTATATGGGCTCCGGCTCCAGTATCAAAAACGGCGATTGCGTAGTCGGTCTGCGGCGTGGCGGTGAGATAATTGCCGATAACGGAGCTGCTGGGTACGGCATCGAGTTCGAATTCTCCAGAACGCTCATCTGTAAAGGTGACCATGCACCAGGAGAGGAAGCCGCCTAAAGCAGGTGAGTCGATAATATTAGTAGTTATATCGGTAGTCGGTTGGGTAGTTAAAGGTATGGGCTGAATGGCCGATTCTTTCGGAATTGTCTCTTTCGACGGGCTTTTCGTCAGATTGCCGGTTTGTTTGAAAAGGAGCGGAGGGGCTTTTCCCTCAGGATAGGTGATAGCCTTGACGGAAGCACCACCGGTTATTGGCCAGTTGACCTCTTGTCGCTGCCCGCCGGGACGGGCCGCCTGTACTACAGAAGTCCAGCATACTGCGGTAATCAGAAGTAAAACAAACCGGATTCGATTCGAGTTATGTAAGTTCATTTATCAACCTTCCGTTCCATTCACAACAAATTTTATTATAACATATTTAGGCAAAATTTACATGTGGAAAAATTCGAAACCGCTGATTGTCTCCTCGAAACAACCTGCTGGTTTCTCTTGAATTTTGTCCAACGCATACTGTCTCTATATAATAAGTACCATAAAGCGATGTTTATGTGACGTGAAAACCTGTAAACAGCAAAAATACTGGGCAAAACAGGCTATATTCTTGACTTTTAGGCAGTTTTGGCGTAATAAATATAGCATTGATTTGTGTCCCCGTAGCTCAATTGGATAGAGCGTTGGCCTCCGGAGCCAGAGGTTGTGCGTTCGAGTCGCACCGGGGATATTCGGCAAGCTTTCGGATATCAAATACTTATCTTTAGCAGCTTTACAGTTTGAATCTAAAGTCTCCTGGTTCGTCTAATTCATCAATATGATTTCCGTGGTTCCTTTGCTCCGCGAAATCCCATAATACTACTTTCTTTAAGAGGCAGTTGCGTGGCTCCGGTG
>JBGVTO010000156.1:0-5849 GCA_041862635.1 Phycisphaerae bacterium
TATTCTATCTGCTCGCAGTACAATGCGCCAAAACTATCGACAACATAAACCACATCGACAGGTGTTTTTGCTAATTGGTCGAGGGATTCGACGAGGTCCGGCTCTATTTCTTTGGAGACCGCCATAATGTTGCAGGTCGTTTCGTAGCCGAGGTCGTGACATTTATTGATAAGCTCTATGGCACTGTCGATATATTTGACATAAGTTGCGGCCCGAATCAAATCTATCGGGCTTTCGTCAGCAGGGGCAAACTGCTGCTCTTTGACACGATATGAGTCAACCATTACGCTGATTTTTAACTCTGATTCAATATCAGCGGTGTCAATAACTTTTTTTATTTTATCGTCATCACAGTATTTCCACGCTCCATAATCTTCGGGCGGATAAAGCTCTCTGCTGCTTCGATATCCGAACTCCATATAGTCGATGCCACTTTTGGTAAGGGCCCTATACACAAAACAGACAAACTCGTCGGTGAAGTAATGGTTGTTAATGAGTCCGCCATCCCTGATTGTGCAATCGAGCACCTTTATTTGTTCTCTGTACATATTCCGGTCTTTAACTAATTTTCTCTAAAGCATTTTCAGTATTTTTTCCACCAGCTCAGGAGCAACCTCGACAGCATATTGTCCATCCGGACAATAAACCTTACCTATGTCACTAATCAACACGAACCGCGGCCATTTTTTAATTGCCTTTTTGTCGTGCTTTATAAGGTCTATCAGGTCTTTTTCGGCTAAATCCTTTGGTAATTTTACCGGAACATCCAGTTTTTCGAGAATTTGGCGGACTCTTTCGAGTCTGTCGTGCTGGGCTAATTCCAATTCAATCTCGATTAAGCCGGCTGCGATAATACCAATAGCGACTGCTTCTCCGTGCAGCAACTCAAAGCCGCTGGCAGCCTCGACAGCATGTCCGATAGTATGGCCGTAATTTAGAATTCTTCTTTTGTTTTGCTCGTGCGGGTCGGTCTCAACAACGCCGCCCTTTATTTTGCAGTTAAAGTAAGCTGTTTTTTCCAGCACATCAGTCTGCCTATCGAGGACAGCATCGAGATTTTGTTCGAGGAAATCAAAATACCGGCTGTCGGCAATAAGGGCGTGCTTCACAGATTCAACCAGCCCGGCTCTGAATTGTCTGTCGTCCAGGGTTGTTAAAGTTGCGACATCGATATACACAGCCGCCGGGTGCCAGAACGCACCGAATGCATTCTTGCTTCGCTCCGAATCGACTCCGGTTTTACCGCCTACAGCGGAATCGGCCTGAGCGACTGTGGTCGTTGGTATCTGAAGGACAGGGACACCTCTTTTGAAAACGGCAGCCGCAAATCCCGCGATGTCACCGACCGTCCCGCCGCCGAGAGCGACAACAAGGGTATCTCTGCCGAGATAGGCCTTTTCCATCATCTCGATTATCGAAATTAGCGTATTTATATTTTTCGAGGTCTCACCGGCCGGGCTTATTACAAAAGCAGGAACATCTCTTTGGCCCAGCAGCTTTTCCAAATGGCCGGCAGAGACAAGGTTTTCATCGGTAACAACAAATTTGTTATACCTGCCAAAGTCGGCTTCTATCCGGGGCCATAATGAGCCAAGGATACCGGTGCCGATTTCTATCCTGTAACCTGCGGCTGGCGAGGCCGGAATTTTAATCTCATGATCTAACATTACACGAAAACCATAAGTTATTTATAATTTCACATCAAGGACACTAAAATCAGGTTGAGTGTGCAACCTGAGATTCTATCAAATATGCAAGGTGGGCAATATAACCTATTTACGTCAGGGACGCAACACTTTAAGCAACGTTCCATTCAATTTCTGCTGAGGTGTGCGATACTTGTGTTTTTACTCTTGCTTTTGGGGTTTTTCGCTGCTATATGTTTGGATTATGGAGACGAAATTAGCCGTTCCCATAGCAGCGAAGGATTTAGATACGGCCAGGCAGCAAGTCACAGCGGCTCTGGGTGCCGGTGCCGAGATGCTCGAGCTGCGGACGGATTATCTCGAATACCTCAGTGTCGAGATGGTCAAAAATTTGATCGCCTATGTAAAAAATGCCGCCGATAAACAACTGCCAATAATTGTAACCTGTCGTGACAAGCGGCAGGGGGGGGTGATAGATTATCCGCAACAATTGCGAATTGATGCGCTCACAAGCGCGCTAAGAGCAGGGGCAGAATTTATTGACTTTGAATATGACAACTACCTGTCCATTGAGATTCAGGAAAAAATAAGACTGGCGCTGTCGCAAAGCTCAAAGGGCCGGCTGATTCTGTCGGCCCATAATTTCGAGACAAGATTTGCGAATATCGGCAAGCTATATCGTGACATCCTGGCCATATGTCCGGAGGCGATACCAAAACTTGTTTATATGGCAAGTCACATTAACGATTGCTTTGAGGCATTCGATTTGCTTCACCAAACCAGCGGCGAACGAATTGTGTTCTGTATGGGCGAGGCGGGGCTTATCAGCAGAATTATAGCGAAAAAGCTGGGCGGCTTCGTGACTTTCGCAAGTATAGATGACCAAAGCGCAACAGCGCCGGGACAGTTGACGATTGAGCAGTTTAAGAAATTGTACCGCTACGATGATATAAAATCCGATACCGAGCTTTTCGGCGTGATAGCCGAGCCGGTAGGGCATTCGCTGAGTCCTGTGATTCATAATGCCTGCTTTGCCGAGAAGCGTTTGAACAAGTTATATCTGCCGTTGTTGGTAGAAGGGGGGCAGCAGGAATTCGATTCGTTTTTGCATAAAGCGCTTTTTAGAAAGTGGCTGAACTTCGGCGGCTTTAGCGTAACAATTCCGCATAAGCAAAATGCGCTGAATTTTGTCCGTGCAAATCTGGGCTTTATCGAGCCGTTGGCTGAAAAGATAGGGGCGGTCAATACCCTAATTATAAGCAGGGGTGGTAAAGTCAGCGCTTACAATACCGATTATTCTGCGGCATTAGATGCAATTACTTCGACGCTGGGTATCAGCAGGGTCGATTTGAAAGATATGACGGTTGCGGTTATCGGCGCCGGCGGTGTCGCAAGGGCGATAGTAGCCGGTTTAGCTGATGAAGGGGCCAGGGTCAAAATTTACAATCGTACTGTCAAAAGAGGCGAAAAACTTGCAGCCGAGTTCAATTGTGATTTTGCTCCATTGGATGATTTGCCAAGCATTGATGCAAAGTTGCTGATAAACTGTACAAGTATCGGGATGTATCCAAACGTTGAGGCAACGCCTGTTCCTCAGGGATACCTGAAAAAAGGTATGGCCGTTTTCGATACCGTCTATAATCCTGCCAAGACCTTACTGCTAAAAGAGGCGAAGAAGAAGAGGGCACAAACAATAGATGGCATTTCAATGTTCGTCAATCAGGGCTTGGCTCAATTCAGACTCTTTACCAACACCGAGGGCGACGCTGAGCTTATGCGTAGGGTGGTTTTAGAATGGCTTTAAAGGATACGCAGCGATTGCGAATCATTGTGATCGACAAGGATGTTTTTCAAGGCATACAGGCCTCACATCTATGTTCGTTTGCCAAAAACCACTGCCTCGTTCTGTCACAGCACCTATTGTATGAGTGCCTGACAGCCACATACGACGGGCGCCAACATCTAATGCAACGTTTTGAGGATACTATTTCGGCTGGTGCTTACATTGGGCCTTTAGTCCGAGGGATGCTACAAAAGGAGGGTAATAGTCTCCAACCATATGGATTTCTTCCTGATCTCGCAATGACCAGTGAAATGCGGAGGGCGATCCACAAAAACCGAATCAGATATGACAGGGGTGTTGTTGCCGGACTTGAGCAAAGGGAGAAAGAGAGTGGTGAATTTCTGCTCGATTTAACTCGAAGCGCAGCATCGTATGTGGAACAAAAGAATCCACGAGGTGCTGAAGTCGCAAGGAAGTATCAAGGTTCGCGTTTAGAACGCTTGAAGGTGTTTTTGGAGTTTGTCGACACAGTCGATATGCACGAGGTAGCCTGTCAGCAAATGGGGCATCTCACTCATTCGCCTGAGGACTTCTGCTTGTCACCAGAGTGGGTGAGCTGGCAATATTTGCGTTTGATCACTGTGTTGACATTTGAATACGGGATGCATTCTCAAAAGGGTACGAACATGAGACCTCCACGTGCGCACCATGATGTGTTGGATGTTGAATACGTGGTGCTATTGAGTCGTGCTGATGGTATACTGACACGAGACAAAAAATTAGTCACGCCGTTAGCTCAAGCTGCGTTTCCAGAGAAAGATGTATTTTTCAGTCTTGATGAAGTACCTGACGAATATCTTTGTCATTGGAGTTAGGATTGCCATTGCCCGATTTAATTGTTGCTCTGGGGCTGGAATTATTGGTATATTAGGAATGTCAAAAGTAGTAATTTAATAACAAAGGTGAGAATATGGGTATTCAGATTGAGGTGCCCAAAGAGAAGATTTCGGCGTTTTGCCGGCGGAATCATATTTGCGCCTTTGCGTTTTTTGGCTCTGTACTGCGTGACGACTTTCGGTCGGACAGCGATGTAGATGTGCTGGTGGAATTCGAACCAGGGCAGGAATTGAGTTTGATGGAACTGGTCGCGATGGAGAATGAACTGTCCGAGATACTTGGGCGAAAAGCGGATATGGTTGAACGCCAAGCCGTCGAACAAAGCGAAAACTATATCCGGAGACGGTACGTCCTACAGTCCTTGGAGAAGGTCTATGTGGCGTGATGATGCCTATCTTCTGGATATGTTGCTGGCTGCGAGAAAGGTTTGTCAATTCACTCAAAATACGACCTGGGAGCAGTTTCAGGCTGATGAGCTAATGCAAAACGGTGTAATGCGGCAGATTCAGATTATCGGAGAAGCTGCTCGTAAAGTGTCGCTTCAGTATCAACAGGAACATCCAGAGATTGTCTGGCAAAAAATTATTGGTATGCGGAATCGGTTAGTCCATGAATACTTTCGTATCATCCCAGAAAGAGTTTGGGATGTGGTTGAGAAAGATATACCGGAGTTAATTCGACTCATTGAGCCTCTTGTGCCGCCTGATGTTAAAGATTGACACACAAATAAAAGCATTCTTTTCTTAATCCTTTTGATTATCCTTACGCCAAATCCCGTGTATAATTCCGATTTGTAGTAAAATCTTGTCCGAGGTATACAAATGACAAAGAAAAGTTAATTCGAAAAAGCGTACTTGGCGAGGTTCTGTTATATTTCACTCAGAAGGGGAATTAAATGCGGCGGAAAGATAAAGAAATAAGAGATATTGCCACTATAGAAGACATCATCCGCAAGGCAAGTGTGTGCCGATTGGGTTTATGCGATAACGGAAGGCCGTACGTTGTTCCCCTTTGCTTTGGTTATAAAGATAAAACATTGTATTTCCATTGCGCCAGGGAAGGTAAAAAGTTAGACATACTCAGAAAGAACAATAATATTTGTTTCGAGATCGATATAGACTATGAGCTTATCAAGGCGAAAGAAGCATGCAAATGCGGTATTAAATATCAAAGTGTCATCGGATTCGGTAAGGCAACATTCATAGAAGATATTGAATCAAAGCGCAAGGCATTTGATATTATCATGCAGAATTATTCTGATGGTTCTTTTGAATATCCGGCAGAGGCCATTAAGAACACGGTGATCATAAGAGTTGAAGTAGAGAGTATAACAGGTAAAAAGTCGGATTATTAGAAATCACCGTAAGAATCGGTCGAACGAGGCAGGCTTTGTCCAGTACGATATTACCTTTTCAAAATTTCATTGTTGCTCTGTGGTGGTAATTGCTGGTATATTAGAAGCGGTGGGGAGAATGAAAAGCGAAAGTAATGAGATTGCTTCCCCTTCGGCTGCGCTCAGGGCT
>JBGVTO010000157.1:0-24698 GCA_041862635.1 Phycisphaerae bacterium
GCACGTTAATCGGATTTTATAGCGGCATGAAAGAAGGAGAGAAACATGCCCAGATTTTAGCCGTGCGGTGGCCGGTCCCCACTGCGAAGTCTGAGAGATCGCCTGATGACGCAGGTAAGAAATGAGGTAAAGTTCCATGAACCGACGTGAGTTTCTTCGGAAATCAGCAGGATTCGTGACTACGGCGTTTACAGGTCTCGCAATCAATCCCGCCAAAACGTGGTCTCGGCCGTCCCAGCTCAGGATCACTGACATCCGCGGATGCACTGTGGCATCCAACTATGATTATCCCATCATCAAGATCTATACGAATCAGGATTTGTACGGTCTGGGCGAGGTCCGTGACGCAGGGCATTTAGGCCAGGCGCTCATCCTCAAGCCATATCTTGTGGGCAAGGACCCGCTCGACATCGAGGGCATCATGGAGAGTCTCCGGCCGTACTCAGGGCACGGCCGGTTCGGCGGCGGGTTCAGTGCCGTCGATATGGCCCTATTCGACATCGCCGGCAAGGTGCTGGGAGTGCCCGCGTACAAGATTCTGGGCGAAAAGGTGCGGAGCAAGATTCCTGTGTACGGCGATACGAACGCCAGTGAGGATCCAGCGATCTATGCCAAACGGGCCAAGATTCGGGTGGAGACGTGGAGACTGAAGTACCTGAAGATGGACCTTGTGCCCCGGCTGATCCGGGACCGAGAGGGAGCGTTTGAGAATGGAGTGCCGACGACCAAAGGGATGGAGTACTGGGGCGAGTACGTGGAGGCGGTACGAGAGGCAATCGGCTATGACGTTTCCCTGGGCGCCGACCATTTCGGCCGCATGACCGTTGATTCGGGCATAAGGCTCGGTGAGGCCATGGCCAAACCACGCAGGAAACTAGCGTACATTGAGGATGTAGTCCCGTACAGGGCACCTGAAGCGGTAGAGATGATGAGACAGATCACAGCGGGATCTCCGACGCCGACGCTGGGCTACGAGGACCTCTTTGGTTTGAGCGGCTTCAGACCGTTCATCAGAGAAGGGGCCGTCAGCATCATTCACCCCGACATGGAAACGTCGGGTGGTCTTATGGAGACGAAGAAGATTGCGGACTATGCCTATAGGCACGGTATCAAGACGATGTTCCATCACGCGGGTTCACCCGTAGGGGCGATGGCGAGTGTTCACTGCGCCTGCACGATCCACGAGTTCCTCTGTATGGAGAACCACGCGATGGACATTCCGTGGTGGGAAAATCTAGTGATCGGTCCGGCCAAGCCGCTCATTGAGGAAGGCCATTACACGGTGCCCGAGAGACCAGGATTGGGGGTGGAGCTGAACGACGAGGTGGTGCAGCGGTATCTCCGGGAGCCGAAGTACCTGCACAAGGCCGGATATTTCGAGCCAACCCCGGAGTTCGATCAACCTATCGACTGGCAGGAAGCGATTAAGAAAAGGATCATCGGCGGCTACCACGTGAGCGGCCCCTGGATCCACTTGGATGAAGAAGGGAACTTGGTCAACCGCGCCGACCGCCGGTGATCATACCACCGACAACGACTTTGAGTCGTGAGTTCCAAGGTGATTGGTTATATGCTGCACAGGCGGCAATGCGCCGCTCGATCTCTTGGGTCGGCCGCCGTGCCGCTTGTCAAACGGCTTTCGGACCGCCTTCCAGTGGTTGAGTTTTCCGTGGAAGCCACACCGAAATCGCTGAACTACTGAAAAAGCACGGCACAAAAGAATAACCACCGCAACCACAACGCCATTAATCACACCCCCGACCCGCGACTTCCGGGAGACGGTTTAATGGAGAGAGTTGGAGCGGAAGTCTTAAATCTTGTTCTCTTAGACGATTTCTTTTATAATATGCACCTGTCAGCGACGCAATATTAGACAGGGATAGAGATCGTAGCGTGAAGGATGGTCGTTTATGAAGGTATATGGGAAATCCCAGCTTACATATCGATGAGATGAAATACGTAGTGGAGCGTTGGCGGATGGATTACAATCATTAGCGGCCACACAGCAGCCTGAGCTATATGACACCGGCAGGCTTTGCAGAACTGTGTCGTGAGGCTGGTTGCGTCAGGCCGTATGCGCCAGTGCTCGATGGAGTACAGGACTGTGGAATCCTCTCATAGACACTGGACCAAAAAAAGGAGGCAGATCAATGAGTGAGTCACTTAGAAACCGCATCAATGTCACGAGACGAAGTCTGCTAAGAGGCACCCTGGCCTTCTCTGTAGCGTCTGCTATGCGCGAGTGCGAAGCTGTTGCTCAGAGACGGCCGCCAGACGGCAACGTCTCCTCGAATGAACGAGATCTGATCCAAAGAGAGAACTCCGTGCCGGGCGCCACTGACTGGCAACTCACGCGTGTCCGTGTGGTCGACGCGCCAGGCGGGGGGCGCGGCTACCGATGCCCGTGGATCGAAGGGTATTGCTCCAATCAGTCGGTCGCAGCAGGTGAGTCGATCAACATAATGGTTTCGACTAATCCGCAGCGCAGATTCATGCTCGAAATCTTCCGTACGGGCTACTACAACGGCCGTGGCGCTCGACTGATGCGCACGGTCGGTCCACTGGCTGGTCAAACACACACCGATCCCGAAGTTGGCCGGAATCGGTTGCGGGAGTGCCGCTGGGAGCCTTCGCTGGAGCTTGAGATCCCTGAGACCTGGACGAGCGGCGTCTACCTTGGTCGCCTGACGACGGTGCCTGAAAGGGCGGACGAGTTGTATTGGCAAAGCTACGTTATCTTCATCGTCAAAGACAAACGTCCAGCGGATGTGTTGTTCCAGTGCAGCGACAACACGTGGCAGGCCTACAATCGCTGGCCCGATCAGTTCTCCCTGTATGACGACGGCAACGACCCGTGGTACGTGGGCCCGGACGTCGATGTGAGCTTCGACCGGCCGTACGGCAAATACCGACAGATCTACGAGAATCCGCAATCGCTTGGATCCGGCGAATTCCTCTGCTGGGAGTTCCCGCTTTCCTATTGGCTGGAAAAGCACGGGTATGACGTGACCTATTGCTCAAACAGCGATATGGTTAGTTCGACGCGTGGGCTGCAGTGTAAGACGTTTATCAGCGTTGGTCACGACGAGTACTGGGACGTCCGGCAATATCACAGTGCGAAACAGATGATTAGCGAGGGCGTCAGCGCACTGTTTCTCTCAGGCAACGCAGTGAATGGCGTCACTCCCTTCCGGGCAAGCATCGACGGCCGTCCAAAGCGAATTATTACGCGGGCGGGCCGGTTTGCTGGGTTGGCCGTCCAGGGTGTCGAATCCAAGCACGATTTCCCAATAACAGGACCGGACGAAGGCCTGCTGATGGGGGCTCGGAACGTGAGTCCTGTCAACGGTGGCGGTGACTGGACTGTGACCCAAGCAGATCATTGGATATTCGAAGGCGTCGGCATGAAAGATGGTGACAGTATTCCCGGCTTGATCGGCTGGGAATACCATGGCGCGCCTGCTAAGATTTCGGGACTTGAGATAGTGGCGGAAGGGACGGCTTTGCGCGGCGGAGTCCAGCCGCAGCACTGGACTGCCACGGTCTACCCTGGCCCGAAGGGAAACTTCGTCTTCAACGCGGCCACGATCTTTTGGGCTCAAGGCCTGAGTTCACCTCCCGGCCACATGTTGCCGTGGTCCCACTGGAGTCGCCCCCACGGTCCGGACGACCGCGTACAACGGATCACGCACAACTTACTGAGACGTGCCATAGGCGTGTGACGAACATCCGTCGGCCGTCACCATGAGACATAAGAATGGAGTTGCGCCGGCTAATGACGACTTGCTGGGCCTATACTTCAGAGGATTTTGCAATGGTTTTCAAATATAGTCTCAGATTATCTTTCGAAGTGAACCTGACTTTCCTGCTATCAGTAACAAATCCGTGAGAGTTGCTTCAAAGGAGCCTTTTTTTGTTGTGTCCAGGCCGAGTTTGTGGTAAAGAGAACTTCCCGCACTGGCGAAGGCTGCCAGATGTTAGACGGTTCTGTTGGGATTCTGCCACGTTCTAATACAGCCCTCTAACATAGGCTTCTGCTCTGTTGAAAAGCCACAAAAACTGTCATTCTGAACGGAGCGCAGTGGAGTGAAGAATCTCTTTATAGCTCAAGAAATGAGATTCTTCGGCTTCGCCTCAGAATGACAGTCCAAGTTTTCAACAGAGCAATAGGCTTCCGCAAGCACGGCGGCAAGAAATAACCACCCCGCCCCACGACAGCAGGGAGGTGGTTTTTAGGGGAGAGAGAGGGGAGCGAGCCTTAGATTGCCAAAGTCAGTCCCAGGTCATTGTTTTCAATACAGTCGACCAATCTCAAACCACTCCATGTCGGGTAGAAAAACAGCTCGCGCAACCTTAGTGTGAGGTTAAATACTCCATTTCTAAGAACGGCTTAGCCGAATGATGTGGGTAATAGAATACGCAGTCTCGATTCTCATCAGTTCATCTCAATGACTGCGACATCTTCGCCGTCGAGAGTAAGATTCGTTTGCCCATCTCGCCACCCAATCGGCTTGTTGTGAACCAGTTCGTGCGAGGAGCTCAATGCTTTTCGTTCCAGAGTGATAGTCGCGGTTACTCGTTCGGTACTATCGTTGAATATAGTGAGGAACTTGTCGCCAAAGCGCTCGACGTAGACATGACTGTTGTTCGAACGAGCCAGCGTGACCGGCTCTTCCCATCCACGACGCTTGTTGATAAAAGCACCCGCCCCGTTGGGATGTTCGCCTTCTGTGTCCAGGAATCGCTTGTCCGCCTTCACTCACGCTAACTCTTCCAACCACCATCTTTTGTTGAACACCGACTCTGTACCTCTTCAGAGTTTCCACCTGCATCATAAACATCTTCAGCATTTTAGTGGCGTGTGCCGTGTTGGCCTTTCTTCCCTCAAATGTCTGACCTCCAAGCATAGCTCGCTGCATTGCATCCATAGCTAGATTATGCGCACTTATCATTTGAACGGCCAGCATACCCTCAATTTCGTCTTGGGGTCCTATGCCGTTAAGTATAGCCATTGCGTTATTAAGCGCAGGGGCCACTTTGTCATAGTCGGCACCCTCAGTAGAAACTGTTCCCTTGAAAGTCTGAATAACCTGGTTAAGCATTTGTTCTTGTAAATTAGCATTAGGTGTTCCCAACGCCTCTAACATTTTGACGGGCGTAAGTGGATCATCGGGGTCTTCCAATGTTATTCCAGGATTGCCTGAGTCGTCTTTCACATTCTTGAACTTCACAGGTTCCCCCTGTGACCGTTGATGGTATTTATCAAGACGTGCTTTTTCTTCCTCCGTTAGTTCCTTGCTTACGAGATCTTTCGATTCTTTCGCCTTGCTCCGCGCGGTTTTGCTCTTCTTCTTTTTCTTTGCCATTTAGTCCTTCTCCTCGATATGTATTTGTACTAATGCCTTGATTGCAGCCTTGATATGCTCTGGCAGTTCCGGCCAGACCGCCACAATTTCAGTCAGATCGGCAGGCAGATCTGGAGGCCAACCTTCAGCTGTTTTTGGGAAGTTTTTGTAAGCTGGTTTGTAAGCGCCTTTTTGAGTGCGTTGTAAGTCCTTTGTATCGCAAGACTTATCATTTTTGGGTATCGGATACTTAATCCGATAGAAGTAAAAAATTTCTGAGAAATATTCAGATTTTCGTAAAAAATTAACATTTTTTCGGACTCGATATAGGCAAAATTGACATTCGTGGAGACATTTTAGAGACATAATGTCACCTGAAAATCAGGGTGTTTTTAAGCTTCTGAAAGAGGAGAATTTTTCACTGTTCTACAGTCTTCATTTGCGGTAGTTTTGCCCGCCACTCTTTAGTCTTTTCTGGTTTGCCCCAGGCTTCATAGAGTTCGATGAGATTCTTCCATGACTCTAATGTGTGTGGGTGAGTGTCACCGAGTTTGAGGCGGCGGCCTTTGACGGCGTTATGATGGCAGTGTTCTTCGGATAAAAGGCATAGGCATGGTGAAGGTGTACGCGAGTTTCAATCAACAGGACCCAGGTAGCGGTCCATCCAGTCGAGTACATCGCCTTTAATCTGCTGACCGAATGGCACGAATATGTCGTGCCCCCCATCATAAGTCTTGAGCTCTTTGTCGGCACTGCCCAGAAAATCATGCATTGGTCTGGCAGATGTTTCAATCGGGAATAGGGAGTCGACCTCTCCGCTGATAATGAGGACCGGGACCTTTACGCGTGGAGCAAAGTTAATTGGATCTACTGCGGGATCAAGCTTCCAAGCGGGAAAACCCCCGAGAAGAAGGATACCCGATCCAATACGCTCTTCCACCGCCAGCATGATCGGTCCGAGCCATGCCCCCCAACTTATCCCATAGTAGGCGATTTTTTCATCGTCGATATCAGCCCGCGTCTTCAAATAGTCGATAGATCTTTTCAGGTCCTTTGAGAATTGAATCATCCAGTCTCGATAGGTAATCGGCTCTTTCTCAGGTTTGTCGGGGCGTCCCCCAACAATTTCACGCTCGTAGGTGCCCTTATAGACTGGATATACCAACGCCCGCCCACTCATAATGACAAATTCCGTGAATGCTTTCTGCGGCAATCCCTCAAAGGAGCGTACGCTGACGGCACTGATCCCAGGAAAATAGATGACCGTCTGATACGGCGGTTTAATCTCCTTAGGCAGGAAAAGATATGCAATCATGCGCTCGCCACCATACGCGGCATCGAACGTGATCTTCTCTCTTCGCCAGTAATCTGAACTGTCATCAACCGACTCAATGACATCATTTAACTCAGCTCGGTCGTATGAATAAAGCTGTTTATAGAACTGGAATTCTTGCTCAGAAACGGGTGTCTCATTATTATAATCTCTATAATAAGGACGCCCGATGGGACCAAACACACTGTAGGGCACCGAATCTTGACCGTCTGGATAGTGGACACACCGAAAACCATTGACTGCGGCTCGGTCCCACGCGGGTCGAATATCCGTGTGGGTAAACATATAAGTCTGCTCACCCCAACCTCCTCCAAGGATGTACCGGTGATCTGCCGAATCATCGACAGCATTGAAACACCATTCCTTGACATTTCCGGCCATGTCATACAGCCCAGTAGTCCCTATGCCTGGGAAGCCGCCCACAGGGGCCAGTCCCTCACCTTTTAAATTGCTCAAAGTAACGATGACCGCGGCCTGATCGATACAAGCTGCCTTTTGCCAATGATACATGGTCGGTAGGCTTTTTCCCACAAATTCTGCGTAGGCAATCGCTTCATACCAACTCACGCCGGAAACTGGAAAGTTGTCCTTTCCCTTGGGATAAGTTCCACCTTCCCATGTCGATGGCCCTGGCCGGCCGGTCTTATCGCGGAATTCTTTCATAGCCTGTTCCCAGGAGAGCTCGCGTCCGTCTATAATAAATTTATGCTTCCAATACCCCTGTTTCTCATAGCCGCCATTGTCAACAAACTTCTTGAACTGCTCGTTCGTGACTTCGTATTGGTCAATCCAGTACGTCGGTATCTCAACAGCTTCGTAGAGTTTCCCATTGAATGGCCATAAATTTAACCTAACAGGGCCAGGTAGTATCCGTATCATGCCGGGAGGAAAGCTTCCCTCTTCCCATAATTCAACATTGAGGATCTGTTTCCATTCAACGCATTCTCTATTTTCAAATCCCTCCTTCATAAACTTCCAGCGATAAATCCCATGTGGAAACTTGATCTCCTCAAGTGGCGAAAGGCCAAGATACTCCCATCCATCCTCGATAGATGAATATTCTCTAAAGAAGATATCTGCCCCGACGGGAGTCGTAATGATTGAGTAATCCCTGGACATGCGAGGCCAGAGTTTTGTGAGCACCGGATCATTGGGGATATACTTTTCGGCTTCACCAGCCAGCAAAAAGGCAGCTAAATATTTGTCCTGCTCGATAAGACGTATTATTTCAGGTATCGCTTCGACTCTGGCCCATCGCACTTTGGACCTACGATGTATCAGCCGGGATAGTCCAAAGCCTAATATTAGCAAAATTAGGATGATGCAAACAGCTACGCGAGGCCTTCGAATCGCTCGCCACACAACTCTTATATCAAAGGCCTTGGCCGATAAAATCGCTTGATAGCTGTAAAGGTCTTGGCGAACCTGAGCAGCGGATTGATAGCGACTGTCAGGGTTCTTCTCAAGACACCTATACAACATCTTACGTACTTTCGGTCCGGTTTCTCGGGGGAGGAACTGCCAATCAGGATCTTGATCAAGAATATTTGCAAGTGTATCAGAAACCGTCTCGCCCTCGAAGGGCATCCTACCGGTCAGCATCTCATATAGTACACAGCCGAACGACCAGATGTCGCTGCGCTTATCGGTTGGTTTGCCTCGGACCTGTTCTGGACTCATATAGGCCGGCGTGCCTATCACACGGCCAAGCTGAGTGACGGTGGGCGGCTTCTCTGAGGATTCACTGCCGACCGTCTTGGCCAAGCCAAAGTCCAGCACTTTGACCCTTCCATCCGGTGTGATCTTGATATTGCCGGGCTTGAGGTCACGGTGTATGACATTATGCTCATGAGCTGCCGCCACTGCCTCAGCGATCTGCAGAGTTATTGTCAATGCCTCTCGAAGCTTCAGTGGCCCCTTCGTTATTCGTTCAGCTAGTGTCTCGCCCGGGATGTATTCGAGAACAAAATAAGCGCTGCCGTCAGTCTGCTCAATGATGTCATGGATCACGCCGATATCGGCATGTAGTTTCTTTAGACTGCCCCGAAGCTCGTTTTCAGCTATTTTTGATAGCCACCGTACGAAATCCCCCTCGTTTTTGTATGTGAAGTCCTCTAATCCGCTCAAGGCATGGATAAGAGTGTCCTGTACCAGGTCCATTGATTCCAGCTTCGAGCGAAGCTCCTTGCTCATACGAAGGCGTATCATCCACCGTACTCGCTCGGAATAAACCCTGTACAGTTGGTTTAGAGCGGATTTATCGCCATCCTTGGCCAGAACAACTAAATGCTGAGTCTTGTGGCCAAAAGTACACATTTACCTTGTTAATCTCCATTGGTGAAAGAATTTACGTTAATTTTACCAATTTTCGAAAAAAATTCCAATAAAAAGCGTCCGGTTGCCCGCATTTCGGCATTTATAAGAGTAGGGCCGACGACGTCGAAACGTGAAGTAAAAGAATGTAAACAGAAACTCAAAAATTTAAGGAGACCAAAAATGAGCAGTATAACAAATCCAAAAAAGTGCCTGATAATAGTGGCAGCCTTTTTAATCGCAAGTTGTGGGAATGCGAAGGCAGATTACACCTTTGGCGAACCCACTAATCTTGGGCCAACGATCAACAGTTCGTCCGGCGATGGCATTGGCTGTCTCTCTGCTGATGGCTTGGAGATGTACTTAGGCTCTGCTCGGCCCGGTGGGTATGGGAACTGGGACATATGGATAGTCAGACGCCCAACGATAGACGATGACTGGGGCGAACCCGTGAATCTGGGTCCAAAGGTCAACGGTCCACAGACTGATGCCTGTGCGAGCATATCTTTCGATGGGCTGGAACTATACTTCAACTCCACTCGGCCTGGCGGATATGGTGATTGGGACATATGGATGACCACGCGCGAAACGAGAGACGCCGAGTGGGGTACCCCCGTAAACCTCGGACCCATAGTCAATAGTTCGTCTGGGGAGGGCCAGCCGTGGATCTCCCGTGATGATCTGGAGCTTTACTTCGGTTCTGGTCGCCCTGGAGGGTATGGAAAGTACGACATTTGGGTAACTACACGGGCAACGAAAGATGATCCCTGGGGAGAACCGGTCAATCTTGGGGCTGTGGTCAACAGTTCGTTCTACGAGGGTTATTTTTGTACATCAGCCGACGGCCTGTCTCTACTTTTCTCCGAGCAGCTCGGGGGGCCATACCGGCCCGGAGGATTCGGCAATATAGACATGTGGGTAACAACGCGGGCAAGTGTCAATGATCCATGGGGAATTCCTGTGAATCTCGGACCCATGGTCAACAGTTCAAGTCACGACTCTGGACCGGTAATCTCACCGGATGGTTCCATGCTCTACTTCAGCTCTGAACGGCCTGGCGGTTTCGGTGGAACATACGGCGATATATACCAGGCGCCAATTATACCAATCGTTGACCTCAACAGTGACGGAATTGTCGATTCCTCCGACATGTGCATCATGGTTGACCACTGGGGTGAGAACTACTCGTTGTGCGACATTGGCCCAATGCCTTGGGGTGACGGTATTGTCGATGTCCAGGACCTGATTGTCCTCGCCGAGCATCTGTTTGAAGAGCCGACGCTGGTTGCGTACTGGCCATTTGACGAAGCACAGGGTGAAATAGCATATGATATCGCCGGTACGTGCGATGGGACACTTTTAGGAGATCCAGTCTGGCAGCCCGCTGGCGGCATGTTGGCTGGAGCGCTTCAATTCGACGGGATTGATGATTATGTCGAGACACCTTTTGTTTTAAATCCAGCTGATGGGCCGTTCAGTGTTTTTGCCTGGATTAAAGGTGGCTCGCCTGGGCAAGCAGTCATAGCTCAACAGGCTGGTGTGAATTGGCTTCTCACAGATTCGTTAGAAGGTAACCTAATGACGGAGCTTATCCTCCAGACAATCACCATTGCACAGAATATTGTAGGCTATGTTGAGAACATGATCCGATTCAAAGTAAGGCAAATGCATCCTTTCCGTAAGATCCCCAGCCTCTTTTTCGAGAGCATCGAATTCCTCTTCGAGATCCTCCGTGGGGGGTGGATGCGATTTTGGCAGTTGAAAAAGGAGCTTTGTCAGGAAAATATGATAGAGGTGTAAATATCGGAACGGAAGAGAACACTCTGGAGGTTTATCAGAAGCTCTTTCCGCATCTTAAGCGTGTGATGAAGCCTGGGGCTCACCTTCCGAGAGCTCTCGCAGTCTTAAGGCCCCGTATCTTTGCTTATAAAGTACTTCAGTAAAATAAACCCAAAAGCAATCTCCAGATGCAAGGAGGCATTTCGAGTGAAAAAGAAAATAACAAAAAAACTCAAACGACGCCAACAGTAGCTAAAAGGCCCACCCACAGACACGTGCTTCCTCTAAGGAAAGAATAGCAGATGATGTCTTTGAACATGAGAACAAGATATTCAGAATCTCAGAAATATCAGTCTGAAACCAGATCAGTGTGTAATAGCATACATAATAATATTAATCCCCATTTGAATGGCTTTTTCATAATTGTGCCTGCCGAATTCATAGCCGTGACTGTCACACCAGCCACAGTGAATATCAGTCGAACTGAGAAAGACAGCGAGGCGCTCACCAATAAAAACTCCCCTGGCACCATGATTCTGGCCGTGCATATACGGCAAACTTGTCTGCTGAGGACGCCTCATGCCAAAGAAAAACATAGGATTCTGATGCTGCATATACGGCAGACCGCTATCGCCAAGCTCGTATATATTGTGAAATACTTCATGCTCGTGCGGAATTCGTTTTACCGAACCTCTTCCAAAGACTTCTGCCAATAACACATAGGAGCTTTGATAGAAGAAATCACCACCAGAGCCAACGACACAGTCATCCATCAGCAGGAACCCCCCTCGGTTAATATATTCTTTTAAATTTTCCTTCTGTTTCCTTTCAAACGTGTAATGATTTTCTCCCGTCATAAAAAGAAACGGGTATTTCTTTATCTCTTCAAGGCTATCGAAGGAAACAACGGCATTTAGCTGGCCTTCCATTGCCCATTGCGGTTGCCAATCTAACGCTCCTCTTATCGGTTTTACTTTGCAGCGGATTATAGAACTCAACTCTCTTAATAGATTTGCATCACCACCCGGTCTGACGTTCCATCGATCGACTTCTCTTTTCTCGTGGATGAATTTTACTCTTGGCATCACAAAATCGTAGCGGTCAAGGTCGTCCGGATATTCCGGAGGATATGTTTGTTCAGCGATTAAAGCAGAGCCACCCGCGGCCAATGCGGCACCGACAATTGTTCCGCCCGCCATCTTCAGAAACTGCCTTCTATTTATATGACCATGATCCTGGTCCATAGTTGAGCCACCTTTCGTTATTCTTCCGAGAGAAAGAACTTTGAGGCTTCCCGTCCGTCCGTCTGACCCTGCTTATATCTCCATGGCTGCCGGCTCGGGAATCCATCTGCGTTATCTTCCAATACCGGGGTCTCGGTTTTGAGAAATAATTGCCTGAAGTACCAATCATCCAGTTGCTTCGTAGAAAAAGTAAAAGCTTCCAATAGTGATACCTTTCCGTCACCATCCGTATCGCTTTTACTATCGAGCAGCGACGGGACGAAATACTCACTGAATCGTGTACTGTAATGCTGTTCAGCGGTACAGGCACCGATGACAATTCGACCTTGTCCTGTCAAAGCTTTAACGGCCATTCCGGCACCCGGGCAGTCCAGCACGAGCAACATTGAAGAGGCTCTTATTTGGTTTATCCACCCGGCTAACTGCTCATGCGTAATGTCCGGGCCCGGCAGATTAAGACGCAGTTTGCCGGCGGCTATATTTGCCTGGCCTACATAATAAAATATGAATCGGTCTTCAGGTTGAACAATGTCTGCAAGGCTTTTTATCGTCTTTTTTAAATTTTCGGCATTCGATGTTTTTGAGCCTTTGCCGACGAATGAGTTATCAGCGACCAAGACGCTTAGCCGGGCAGGTTTGAGTTTGGCATTATTCAGGAAAAAACTGCGAAGGTTTGTCACTGCTTTGTTCTTGGCGAGGCGCTCTTTTGGGTCTTTATTTATTCCACTAATAATCAACGCATAGGTATTTTTAGTCTCTGCTGGTTTGGACTTGCGTTCAACATCGGCCGCCCCGGCAAATACAGAACAACTTGCAATTGTTAGCAGGATTATAGTAATTATCTTTTTCATATCAGTTTCATTTTTCAAACAAGGCCAATAGCTCGCCTTAGAAACCAGTTAACACTAAGAAGTGTACATAGAACCAACAGCAGCAGCCAATTTGGCCAGATACTTGTCATTTGGCGTGAACTGTACGTACGTGTTTGGGTCTCAAATGTCTGCTTAATGTTTTCGTCGACATCCTCAGCATAGAGATACCTGGCATTGAGCCTTTTTGCAAGCGCCCTGAGAAAATTTTCGTTGAATTCGACATTAGCCATTTCAGTTTGAACCGGCGGCAGATTCACGGCAATGGTTTTTTCACCAAGGAAGATGCCATTAACTTCGGCCTGAGCCGTTGCTATAATCGTCCGGTCTTTAGTATCATCGATTTCTGCAACATAATATCCACCTCCCATCTCGTTCATAGTCGAAACATCCTCTGCAATGCTAAGCAGCACGTTAGCACCGGTAACTGGTACAAACGACTTGTCGCAAACATAGGCACTAAACTTTACTTTATTTGTCTGGTCGGTCGGGCGTTCCGCAAATAATCTGACACCCGCTTCAAGATTTGTTATCCTTCCCACATAGGCGGTTATTCCGGCCATAATTTTATAAAGTAGTCCACCCTGGAGATCTTCGCGGTACCAGAGAAAGAGCTTCGAGGCGTTAAGTAAACAAACCCTGCCGCGGCCGACCCGATGAACGGAAATTATAGGTGTATCTTCTATACGGGCCAGCGTGGTGGCGGCCGGCTTGGTATTAATGATTTGGTAATAAGCCGAAGTCGGCTCATCGTATTCTTTGAACACTTCAGGGCTGATAACTTTACTGTCGATTCCCTCAAGTGTAAGCTCTATCTTTCCTGCGCTATACTGTTTAATTGTCGGCTCGTCGTCGTCAAGGATTACAGGGATAAGGGCTTGTGCCTTTCTGTTCATCCAGGCGGCAGGTCCGGATTCGGCTTTGCCCGGAAGCAGGATCAGTCCACCGCCTCTATCAACCACGAAACAATACAGACTGTCAAGCTGCGTCCTAGTCAGGCTGTCCAGGTTGCATGAGCCAAGAATTATAATGTCATACTTATTAAAACCTTCCCGGTCGTCGGGCAGTTTTACATAGGCAGACCTCTTGTATGCTTCTTCAGATAAGGCGGGCGCTCTGACGACATCCAATGCTAAATCCAATTGAATCTTATTGTCTCTGGCCAAAGCCTGCCGAATTTTGCCGATATTGAAATTTGCCTGCTGTGAGTAGAAAAGAACTTTGAGTCTGGTCTCTTCGACAACCTTTACCATTGTGCTGCGAATGTTGTTTGCCAGATTTACTTCCTGCTCGACGGCCTTTGCCCGAGCCGAAAGAGTGTAGCTTCCAAGTCTTTCAGCACCAACCGTGAAGTCGAGCGTTACATCTTTAGTAACCACAGGTGAAGTAGATTGCCTTTTGCCCTTTTGCGCAGATGTTTCGGTGGGAAGTTGTCTCGAATCTATAACATAATCGTCTTTGAGCAGTTCGATTATTACCGGCGGACCTTGTAAATTCTTAACAGTGACAACAACCTGAACCTTACAGGCCGTATCAATCGCTATTCGTGACGGTGCACTTATTGATTTTATTGCTATGTCAGATTGTGGCTTCCGGGAACCGACACCGATAAGGAGAACCTGGAAATCCTCGCCTTTAATGGGTAAATATGAATTAATATTCTTGTCGTCGGCCTGACCGTCCGTGAAAATAACAGCTCCTGTAACCTTGTTTTTTTGAGCTGTCTGATTTTCGGTAATGCCGTCCGATGTCTGGAGGGTTTCAGTCTGAGCATTTTCTGTGAAATCAGCTTTATCGGCGATGTCATATTTGCGCAGCATTGTAAGGATGCTGTGCATATTCGTCTGGGAGCCCCAGCGTCGCAGAAAATCCGAGGACCCGCTTTGGTAGGAGCGGTGGTCAAATCCGAAAATTTTATAGTCGGGTCCATCCGGATCTAAAGGATTAAATTTTTCTTCAAATATATTAATCGCTTTATCCAGCCGCGTTATTTGCCCATCTTCAACAATTGACATACTTTCGCTGGTATCGAATAAGGCCAGCACCGTATTCTTCGTCATTACCTCGCTAACCATAGGTCGTGATGGGTCCCACAATATCAACAACAACATTAAAATCGAAATATATTGCAGCAGAATCAACGGCAGCCTGTATGGCTTTAGTTTTGCTTTTTGAAGTTCGCCTGAACGAAAGGCAAAAATAACCAGCACACCAAAGATTATCAAAAGCAAGCCAGCAATAAGATGTCCCGGATAATTTACGAATATCATTTTTTCACCGCTTCATGATCGAATTTGGCCGCGTTTTCAAAAAACTCATTTTCCTGTCTATAAAACTTCACATCAGACGGTTCGTCCTCAATCAACTGCTGCCGGTATTTTTTAGCATTTATAGCAATAGACCAGAATTGTCGAGCCATTCGCCTTGCTGCTTCTGCAGGAGCCAGATTCGGATTTCTGGTAAATACTTGAGCTGATGATGAAGTACCCTTGTCTTTATTTCTTATAGTAGCCCACTGGGGTTCCGGCATCCTCTCAAGCAAACGCTTCGCCGCTTCAAGCCGAGCCAACATTTCCTCACGTTCTAAGGGCGTAACAGACTCATCTAGAGCGTCTGCATCATCAGCAAGCTGCTCAGCCATTTCCTGAGCCTTTTGTGCGACGCTTTCTTCGTCGCTGAGTATAAGCTCATCGTCAAGTGATTTTTTAGCAAGATCTAATTGGCTTCTGGCTAATTCCATCAGTTGAACAGCCTCATTTGATTTTCTCCGGTCAATATCCGCCTGGTAGCGTGCCTCGGTCAGCCTGTCTTGGAAGTCATCCATTTTAACAACAGCCTCGTCCAGGTGCTTTTGTGCTTCAGCTCGCCCTTTATTTTGGCCGCTTTCTGAGATTTCAGGCAATCGTTGCAAATCTCGCTTCAATTGCGAAACCTGCTCCTGCAGTGCGCGCTGTTTGGCCTGGAGCATTCTTAGCCTGGCTTGAGCACTAGCGGCACCGGGTTTAGCACTACCCTGCTTTTGCGCATCTATCTGTTCTTCGCCGGCACTTTTGCCGCTGCCGGGGCCTTGACCATCCGAAGCACTTTTGTCTTTCCCGACACTTTGTTCTTTAGAACCGCCCTGGCTTTCAGCAGAATTCTGCTTATTGCTGGCGCTGGGACTGCCTGAAGAACTTTTATCTTTTCCAGAACTTTGGCTCTGAGAACCGCTTTGGCTTTCGGCAGAATCCTGCTTATTACTGGCGCTGGGACTATCCGAAGCAGCTTTGCCTTTACCAGTACTTTGACTTTTAGAAGCGCTCTGACTTTCGGAACCGGCACTGCCTGAAGTACTTTCTCCTTTTTGACCGGCACGGTCTTGGCTTTGCTGCTTATCGGGACCTCTGCTTTGAGCCTGATTTTCATCGCCGGGGCTTGATGGTTTGGAATCATTCGTTCGTTGTGCAATCTTTTTCTCACGCTCCTGCTGTTCGAGAAAGTTCTCAAAAGTCCTTTTCAAAGTCTTTTGCTCCCGAGTCAGCTTCTTTAACTTTTGCTGCAATTTTTTCAACTCAGCCTCGATGCGCTCTTTATCTTCCTGCGAAAATTCCTGCATTTCCTGAAGTTTAACACTGTCGGGCTGTTGCGCCTGCTGACCCTTGCCGCTTTCAGGTGGGTTCAGCTCAAGATCCAATTCAAGAATGAACTTACGTAAAACACGATAAGCGTTCTTTTCGGGCACTATGGCTGAAGTCGCATTACGCTCAGTTAAATATTTGCCTGCCTGTTCATAATATCCGAGGACCGCATTGAGAACAGCTTTTTGAGTCTCATTAAATCCATACTCTGAGTCGTCACGGATAAGCGCCAATTGTTCGGCACAATACTGAACATCATTGTTGATAAATTCGAGTCTGGACCGGTCCTGTTCGGTCGGATTTGATTTACCGGCAATGCTCCAGGTTTTTTTGAGTAATGCTCTGGTATATTCGAGAATATTTAAGAGTTCCACAGGGGGTGAGCCTCCTCCCTGTGACGGGCCGCCTCCTGGCCTTGGGCGCCAATTCTGGCGATATGGTCTGATCTCGATAAAATACATGTCGCTTCTTGAAGTTCGTTTTTCAAGCGCTGAGCCGGTATCAATATCGGTGGCCTGGGCATAGAACAGGACGCTGTCGCCCACATTCAGACTGTACCTTTCCAATTCAATTATGTGCGTAAATATCTTACTCCTTGCCCCATCTTCAACCGGAATAACCAATTGCTCCGGCTGTTGGGCGGGTATTTCCAGGTACATATTTACAGAATCCAGACCGAAATCGTCAGTTACCTCGAATATAATCGGCACGCTCGCAACGTCTGTGGCCAGATAATCACCCTCAGGCGAAACCAGCTTGAATTTGGGAGGTTCATCGGTTTTTACTCTCACCTCCAAATCTGGTACGTCATTGTTTGCCAGACCCTGCTCATTCACAAGATGAAATTTTATAGAGCCACTTGTATCGGCATTAAAACTATAGCTGAACTGTTGTGCCCCATTTAATAGCTTAGTGAGCTGCTTTCCATCTAAACTTGTTACCACAACCTCTTTGAGCTTATCAGTGGTCTGCACGTTCAGCGTAACATCGCTCCGTTGAATTACTTCCAGAGTATTGTTCTGAACCTGTTCGGTATAAGGCCTGACCCACTTTCTTCTCGGCAGCCTTTTTGGCAGTGCAACGTCGGCCATCATACTCTCTATCACAGGTGGTTCACAAACGGTTAATTTATTCCAATCTGTGGAAGCTAAGCCGGATTCAAATCGATATTTGAACCGGCCTGTTTGTGAGAAAGATTTAGAGGTTTCAAATTTTGCTGTTTTTTCTTCATCAAAACCCGGTTGTACCAGCATCTCTTCGCGTTCGGTCTGCCGGCTGTTATCTTTGGTCTGAGGTTCAAGGGCAACCAGCACCAATTTTCCAAATTCCGGCACGCGGCCTTTCACCCCGGCTGCAAATGTTACTTCCGAATCAGGTTCCGTAATGATGTCCCTGGTTATCGACTCCAGACTTGTCGGTGACAATGGCTCAACGGATGCCAGGGGACGTGTTAACCGGGCAAAGTATTTAGAAAAGTAAACATAGTTGTTATGGACATAAAACCAGGCGGTGGCAAGGCCAAACAGAATAACCGCTGAAAGAGCATATCCCTTCCACTTTTCAACTGTCGAGTCAAACTTGAATGCTTCACTTTCTTTATCCACATTCAAAACAAGCTGTTCGGCGAGGGCTCTGGAATATGGATAATCCTGTTTGTTCTCATAGTATTCGATGGCTGTGACAAGCTGCTGATCGAAGCTTCTTATGTTTTCGATGTAATTTGCCGCTTCACTGAAGGATACGTGGACAAGCAACCATTTTGTCAATCTGTATAATAAAAGAACAAGCCCCGTCAGCAGCAAAATAAGCGCTATGATTCTGCCAATTTCGTCAAAATTTTTCCGATGGTCGAGCCAGGCATAAACTCCAACGTATACCGAAACAAAAACCAGGCTCAACGCCGCTATCTTGAGAACAGCAATCGCTACCAGCCATCTTCTGACCTTCGTGACTCTGGCAACAAGAGCATCGAGTTTTTCTTCTACGTTGTCAGCCATATTTAAGCCTTATCTATCGCTTCAGCCTGTTTGCGACAGCCGGTTCCGCTAACAGCAGAAGAATTATCATCCAGGCAAAATATTTCCAAATTGGTGTACGTTTCCTGTTGTTGAGAACTTCAGCCGCAGATACCGTTCTTTCTGTGCCGGTCGGGAATGCCCTGTTCATAATATCAGCCAGTTCTGAAGCTACCGGTTTAGTCATATCAGTCTCGCCCTCCGGCAGATTTATTCCAGCCCACATTGTTGGCTTGCCTAATGTTTTTATCCATCCGGTGCCTCCGGGATCAGATATCAGTAAAAAAGAATCCGCTACGGCTGCACGGCGTTTTATGCCATTACAAGTCTGAACCCAAGATTGTTTTTGCGCGGCAAACGAGGTTTGTTTCTCGGAAAGCGGCAACACTACCTGCTCATTACGCGCAAAACAATACTCGCCAATCTGATTTTCCTTTCCCAATAAATACAGACAAAAAGCAACCGATGCATTTGACTTAGTCAGTGAGCCAAGTGAATCATCAACGCTGGTATTGACAAGGATAGATACACCGATGCCAAGACGTTTAAGATAAACAAAGCCAAGACCATTCTGGAATTGCCACAAACACTTGCTGTCAGGGTGCTGTTGACATTCCAGGTAGCCCTCTAGGAGAATCTTGTCGATTCTGTAATTTGACAAAGACCTTGCAGCAATATTCTCTACTCCAAAAGCCCTGCTGTCACATGGATTCGGCTGCATATATGTTCGTTCGTGAATACATTTCCCCGGCAGTGCCGCAAGAACCTCCCGCTGCCACAACTGCCTTGCCGCCTCAGTTGCAGCCGTCTCCTTTACAAAGCAAATTAATCTGCCTCCGGCTTTGATGAAACCTTCTATGTTCGAGGCAAAATTAGCCAGCCGTTCCGCTACCGCCGAACAGATGACCACATCGGCCCATTTCAAATCCGAAAGAGCAAAATCATCAATCAAAATCTGCTTGATTTGTAAAGTATCGTACGAACTCTTTCGTGAGATGGTGTCCATTACCGTTTTCAGCAAAAACATTTCATCTGCGCCGTTGCCGGCCAGAAGAACATTAACATTTTTATGGCCTGGACCGTAAACTCCCATATAAAACGTATCGTCCTCTTTAAGACCGTCGCCGTTTGAAAGACTCAATTCTACAGGCAGGAAAAACTGTTCGGGCCCGGCAATATCAACTCTTATTTGTATCTGAAAGGTTCTGCGCTGTTGTGCGAACAAGTTTATATCTATCGGAGCCGATTTATTTTCGCCTGTCCTGGCTGTTAACCAGCGATTTTGCTTAACTCGTCCATAATTGGCTACAGTAACATTCGCGGTTAATTTACCGTCAATAACGCTGACAACGTGAGCGTCTATTATCGCTGCATTGTTTACAGGCTCAGGTGAGATAATCAGCCTATAATCCATTTTGTCAACAACGGCAGGTTTCTCGGTCTCGACAAACTGCTTCAGTATATTGGGCGTAAAATCACTTAGTACCAGAACCGAAACCTCATCATCCAAATGCTCTGAACGACTGACTCGATTCAGACTCGAAATAAAGTCGTTGACATTTGCGCTGCCGGTTTCAATTTTCAAGGCCTTGACCTCGGCCAGTGCCTGCTCTTTACTGAGGCCTTGTGACCAATCTCCCGAGGCCAGAGCACAAATATTGAACAGAGCATCAGTCTTTGCGGAACGAATATAATCAATCGCTGAATCTATCAGCTTGTCGAAATAACTTTCAGTCCCATCGGTATATGCCATTGACATCGAATTATCCAGGCCAAGGCAATAAACGGACCTGGTCTGCTGCGGCTTGCTTTTAGTATGTAGTATCGGCCGGGCAAAAAGCATGGCAATCAAAACAATTATTGCGCAGCGAAACAGCAATATCAGCAGGTCGCGCAGCTTTTTCCGGGACCGGCTCTCAATCTGACCGTCATATAAAAAACGAAGCATTGTGAAAGGTAATCGTCTGAATCGCGGCTTAGCCAGCAGATGAGCAATCACCGGACCGGCTACTGCGAGCCCGCCGAACAAAAATATCCACTGTATAAAGCTCACATCATCCTCTTTCGCTTGGCTAAGTACGCTATCAACGCCCTATCGAGAGGCTCGGAAGTATCAAGAAGACAATAATCGATGTTACTTTTGCCGGTGGTTTTTTCTAAGTCATCCAGAAACTCTGCTACCCGTCCGCGATAATCCTCTCGCAAAGACTGCGGAAAGGCACGTACCTTGGCTCTCGATTCCAAATCTTCAAATTGAATCAGTCCTTCATAATCAAGATTCAGCTCCTGATGGTCCATAGTGTGAAAAACAATCACATCATGCTTAAGAAATTTCAAATGGGCCAGGCCTTTATAAATATCTCCCTCATCGTCGAGCAAATCGGAAATCAGAATGATAAGGCCGCGGCGTTTTGTGGTCTCGGCGATTGTATGAAGGACACCGGCAAGGTTGGTCCGGCCTTCGGGCCTGTTATATTGCAGGGCCGCCAGGATTGTGTTTAGATGCGTGCGTTTTGACCTGGGCGGGATATTCTTTATCACCTTCTCAGCAAACAATATGAGAGATGTGCTGTCACTTTGACTGAGCATCAGGTAGCTCAAAGCCGCCGCAAGGAAAGAGCCATAGTCAATCTTTCTGACCCGGCCGTCACCAGCAAAAGACATACTTTTACTGGTGTCCAGCAGTATGTAGGCTGTTGTATTCGTTTCCTGCTGGAACTGTTTTATATAAAGTTTGTCGCTGCGGCCGAAAACCTTCCAATCGACGAATTTCAGCTCATCGCCGAGATGATATTCTCTGTGGTCACTGTATTCAACACTGAAACCATGAAACGGACTTGGGTGCAGACCTGAAAAGAAGCCTTCCACTGCACAGCGGGCAACCAGGTCCATATTGGCCAGCTTGCTCAAAAATATTGGGTCAAGATATTTACGATTGTGCTTCACCGTCTTGCCCCTGCAAATAAACTCCCAACTGAATTCTCTTTTCAGTACGTCGCGGTTCAGGCTATTTGGGCAAATGTACATTCTCAACCAAGTCGTCAAGAATCCCTTCGATGCTGATACCGTCGGCTTCGGCATTAAAGTTGGGAATAATACGATGCCTGAGCACAAGTTTAGTGACAACTCTCACATCTTCAAAGCTCGGCGTAACCCGCCCGTTTATCAGTGCTATTGCCTTTGCGCCGAGCGTCATATACTGTCCCGCCCTCGGGCCGGCACCCCACTTGAGATATTTCTTAACCATCGGCGTGGCAAGCATATCGTCCGGCCTGGTCGCGCGGGCCAGCCTGATGCAATACGCTATCACCATATCACTTACAGGGGCCATTCGAACAATCTCCTGAAACAGCACCATATCATTCCTGTCAAGCACTTGCTGGACGGTTATCTTCTTGCTCGTCGTGGTTTGTTTAACTATCAGGTGTTCTTCCCTTGCCGTGGGGTAGCCGATATAAATCATAAACATAAACCTGTCTAGAGCAGCCTCAGGCAAAGGATATGTCCCTTCCTGCTCGATAGGGTTCTGGGTAGCGAGAACGAAAAACGGCTCCTCAAGCTTATATGTCCTGCCCGCAACCGTAACTTCGCGCTCCTGCATCGCCTGCAGAAGCGCCGCCTGTGTCTTTGGAGGCGTGCGATTTATCTCATCGGCTAAAACCACGTTTGCAAAAATGGGACCTTTTACAAACTCATATCGCCTTTTCTTGGACTGCGGATCTCTCTGAATAATATCGGCGCCGGTTATATCCGAAGGCATCAAATCGGGCGTGAATTGAATTCGGTTGAATGTCAGCCTCATCGCATCTGATATCGCATGCACCATCATCGTCTTGGCAAGACCAGGGACTCCCTGAATAATACAGTGCCCACCGGCCAGCATACAACAAAGCATCGGGTCAATCACCTTATCCTGGCCAACGATTACTCTGTGTATCTGCTGCTTTAAGCTGGCATAACCCCTGCGTAGGTGAGCAATTAACTGGCTCTCATCAACAGCTCCGTTTGTTTGTGCGTTTTTAGCTCTTTGCCCGGTTACCTGTTTCATATCAGCCTTTCACAATTTTGGTTATTACTAACCAGTCCCCTACAATATAGATGCAAGATAACGAATTCTGTTACAAGAATTCTTGAATCTATACGAAACAGGCCTTAAACTCGCAGTGTTTTTACACCACTTATTTTACTAAAAATAACCGAAAATTCCCAAAAAATTGATACCTCCAGAACAATAAACCGGGATTTCCCATATACACTTCACTGAAACACTCGCGCAAGCTTCAAGTCTCATAATACCTTAATTTCATCCCAATTTCAACAATATTCCGGCAGGTTCAACACGTAAGTCGAAAGAGGATGAAGTTTTTCGGTGGGGCAGGGGCATAAAAAACGTGTTTTTGGGCAAATTTTCAAAAAATTGTCTCGAAATCGAAAATCTTTGATTGTTCAAGGTAAATTTGGTAAGTTCATTGATGTCGTACAGAGAAATTATGTTTTTTAAGCGTTTGAAGTTCACGTAGGCATCACTTAAAAATCGTTCATTTGTTATCTCCAGTACCCAGGACAAAATCCGAATTGCAATGCAAAACCAGAATACTTGATCCCAGGACGACATGGCCCGGCATGAGCTAAAGAAGGGCACATGCAGATTAGTTAAGTTTGGTCGTTGAGATTTTGTATTTAGGTTGCGTGTTATACTTTTGAGCGATATATTGTTATCAATTGATCAATACCCGAATCGCTTTTCCACGGTCGCACCAATGGATAGACGTAGCTTATTCCCCAGACGTGAAAGAGGGTAAGTTCCCAAAGCGAGGGTATTAAACTACGACTTTTTCAAGCCTGCCTTTTCTCTGCTGCCAATCAGGCATAAGGAGTGAAAGCAAACGAGAGAATCTGCTGTCATGCTTCGAAAATCGGAAATGGCAAAGCTCGTGCATTATCACGTAGTCAACACAGTGAATAGGCGCCTTGACCAACTCTGTGTTAAGAAGAATTGTGGTATTCTTACCACAGCTGCCCCATCTCTTAGTCATACGTCGCAGACGGATTTGAGGACATGGAATTCTGTGCCTTTTTGCCACGTCGTAGCATATGCCAAGGAGCCGCTCAAAAACTGCACGAGCATGTTTAGTATACCATTGCTGCACTAGAACCTTGACCTTGCCCGCATTGGAGCGATCTGAAATCTGCACCCAGATGTATCTACCAATAAGCTTCACCGAGTTTCTTGGGCCATGAACCACCTTGAGACGATATTGCCTTCCTAAATAGTAGAAGGTCTCCCCACTGACATAATTCTTCTCGGGCAATCGCGGCATGAATTGCCGGAAGAACTCTCTATGCTTCACAATCCATCGAGCCCGATGTCTGACTTCTTCCAAGACATCCTCTCTGTATAATCCAAAAGGCGACACCACCGTTATCCGTGTGTCCGGGTGTACGGTAATGGTCAATCTTTTTTGCGTCGAAATGAAACAGAAAACTCTATAACCTCACTACCGAACCTGATTTTTTCTGCTATTGTTTCGCTTTTGTCCAGACTACGAGTCACGGGCGTCTCACTTTCGCAATTTCTATACACCGATCCATGACCAAATCGATTTGCTCAAACGTCAAATCAAAGCCGTGCTTGTCCGCCAATTCAAACAAGAAGTCCTCAATGTTTTGTCTCATGCGATTTTGCACATCGGTGTTGTAAATCCAGTTAACGATCCGGCCTTTTTCTATAATCTCATTAATCCCAGTACTAGCATCTGCAGAAATATCCCGCGCGGCATCACTGTCAGTAGCTTGTTCAAGGATGGAGTGAATGTTTCTAAAGAACGAAGTTGCTAGTTCACGATGCCGTAATCTATCAGGGACATCTTCGTCCGAAGGTTGTAGAACACTCTTCTCAATATTCAGCACACGCTCAAAGTACTCTGCAGCTCTCAGCCGATCCGCTCTAAAAGCATCAATCACTTTCTGCAACATCCTTGAAAACTTTTCATAGAAAGCCGGATCTTCCCTTCGCCACTTCACTTCCAAGATACGCTTTACATTATGAGCTATCACATCATCCTGCGCCAGCAGCTTCCGATCTTCTCGTACACGGTCACGTTTCAAGAGGGTCGTCTCCTCGAACTGAACGAGGAGGGTGACTTCCTCGTTCCGGTGGTCGTAGAAGGAGAGGTCTATAAG
>JBGVTO010000158.1:0-2218 GCA_041862635.1 Phycisphaerae bacterium
ACCGGAGCATCATTGACCATTTTGACCGTAACATTCACCTCAGCGGTATCAGTTAGGCCTTTGTCATCTGCAATAGTGTAGGTGAATACATCGCTGCCGTAGAACTTTGCGTGGGGGCTATAGGCCAGTGTGCTGTCAGGGTTGATGGTAACCGAGCCGTTCTTGCCCTGAGTAACATTGATTATTCTAAGCAAGTCATCATCTACGTCGGTGTCATTTGCTAACACATCAATCCTTACTATCGGCATGTCCTCCTGGGTTTCCGCAGTGTCGCCATGGGCCATTGGCGGATCGTTGATTGGGGACACCATGATTGACACGGTTGCAGGCGCACTGTCTGCTGTGCCGTCGTTGACCTTGAAGGTAAAGCTGTCTGACCCGTAGAAATTCGGGTTGGGCGTGTAAATCAGGTTTGGTTCTGTCCCAATCAAGCTGCCGTGGGATGGCTCTGTTATCGTACTATAGGCTAAGGGGTCTGAATCCGGATCACTGCCTATCAAGCTAATCTCCACAGGTGTATCCTCCGTTGTAGTCACCGAATTAGGTTCTGCCACAGGGAGCAGATTTGGAGCGTCTTTAATGGGTACCCTTCCCGGGACAATGTCCTCTTCACCATCTTTGACTGGTTCTTCAATTGGTTTTTCAGCTGGTTCCACGACTGGTTCTATCCGAAGTCTCACCATACTCCCCGACCGGTCCCAGTCCTGCGGGTTCAGCATATGGAGATGAAAACCGATTTGATAGATCTTATCCGTCGACACCGGCGTCTTAGCAATCACCGTCTTTTCCGAAGCTGCCATGCCCAGCGTAACCGGCTCATAGGTACGGAGCTGGCGTCTGCTGACTGGACCGATCAGCGCACCGGCGACGAGTTTTTGCTTCATTTCCGGCTCGCTTTGTCCGTTGATGGAAACCAGAGTAAACTTCAGGGCAAATGCCTCATAACCGCGTATATCAGTTCCTACTAAGGTACCTTTTCCTCCTTCGCCGCTGGAGACGAAGTCCAGCGACTGACTGCCGGGACTATTGCTTGGAAAATAGATATCGAACTCAACGGCTGGACTAAATGAAAAAACCCTTTTGTCCACCACGCGAGCACCAGTGCGGTTAGAACTGTGCCAGTCCAGCGAAACTAACTGTTGCCAAAACAACGTAAAAATCCGGCTGGGCAGGACCTCCACAGGCTTGCTCGCCACGACCGGCTTCTTTGAAGGCCCTTGGCAACCTACTCCGCAAAGCCAAGAGACCAACACACACACGAACAAAACTCTATTTCTCACTGGCCAATCCTCCTCCTACTTTCAATTGCCGTAGCTTTTCTTTGGTGACTAATAATTTGGCAATACGTCTGAAACTGGCGCTTGCCCGGAACAGAAGTATAACTGATATGATTATAACAATCAATACGAATACTGTCAACAACACCTCGGCTGCGGAAGAATTGTTAAGCGGACATCTGGCAACTTTCCACTGCTCAATTTGTATAAGTGCCCAAAAAATAAATTGTAGCCCTTGTATGGTCATACTTTCTGTTATCATGTCGCACCCTGACAATTTTATCGGCTCAGAACGTGGGGCACTTTTGGTTTTTTAGCATACTTGCAGCCCTTTTTTCATTACCTAAGACCTCAACGAATCTTACATGCCCCATCAGCTTTCAAATTAAAAAGTCTCAGAAGCCATTTAAGCAGCGAGCTCGTCTTGAGGAGTATTCTTTTTTGCAAAACGCCCATAACCTCGCTAACAAAAAAGTCTATAATAAGGTCTATAATAACGCTGTCATTTGGACAATGCCCTGCTTGCTCATATCTCCTCATTCAGAAAACAGCGGCTTTATTCTTTTCCCTCAGATTTTCCAGTTGACTTACATACCAACGCAGTGTAGGATAAAGTAATAAACGATATAAGGAGAAAGGCCATGAGCAAACCAAGAGCATTCACACTAATCGAACTCCTCGTTGTGATTGCCGTCATTGCTGTTCTGATGGCTATTCTAATGCCGGCATTGAACTTGGCCCGGGACCAGGGGCGCAAGATGGTATGCTCCAACAACCTCCATAGTATAGCCTTGGCCAACCACCTATACGCAACCAATTTTGATGATTGGGGCGTGCCCTGCCGCGATTCCACCAACCAAGCGGGTACTATATGGACAGGCAATCCCGATTTCCGGAAATACATTGGCTACGAGGGAGCCGAAGAGGTCCCGGATCTATCC
>JBGVTO010000159.1:0-2694 GCA_041862635.1 Phycisphaerae bacterium
CGCCGGTTATCTCCCAAGTAGTGAGCGGCACAAGTGTAAGCTCGCCTTGAGCTGCCGCCAGACAAAATCCAAATACCAAAAATAAATAAACAAATCTTTTACACATAATAGTCCTCCTTACAAAAAGATTTATAAGAAACGAACGCTTCTGTTATTGCCGGCCTTTTGAAAAAGCACAGCAATATCATCACGATTAGGGTTAAAATCATCAGCGCTGTTACGCATCATTAGGCCACCTTAACAATCATCAGGGCATCCAGCATCGGCGGAACGAACCCTACATCCATATAAGCAATCTGAAGTTTATATGTCCCCGCAGGCATCGTCCAATTCACTGTCTGATTAGCGGGAAGAGACTGGCTGCTGTGAACGTCGTCCCAGTGCCAGGTGGTTCCCGCCGCTACCGTATTCCACTGACACCATCCACTGGAGTGAAGCGTCCTGTCAACGGTCGCTCCCTGAATGCGGAACCAGAAGGCGTCCTGGTTGGCGGTGGGAATAGCTGTTCGGGCCCGGATAACATAAGTGCCGCCCAGGACAGTCAAGGTGTAAGTGGCGATACCTTCGGTCGGTGGATTGCCGGTGGCAAGTGCTGCTTCGGATGCTGCTTGTATGCACTGACCGCCGGACGCACCGGCAACATCAGACATAATCAGCAGAGGTGCGCTAATCGCCTCAGCCGCCTCAGCCTCGATCCAAATTTCTTCCAGAGCAAGCGTAGGAGCCAGCTCATACAACCGAATATCGTCAAAGTACAATGTGCCACTTGCTCCATTGCCATCAATCCCAATACTCATCGTCGTGACATTCTGCAGGTCTACGCCAAGCGATGCAAGGTCGATATTCCATTGCTTCCATATTGGTCTTTCTATATCAGCCGCATCGCCTTCATAGACGACCTTTGAGCCGTTGACCTTCACATACAACTGCCCGGTGTTATCTGCGGTACCGTGGAAGAACAACACCAATGTCTGAACGCCGGCTTCAGTCCAATCTTGGGGAACATCAAAAGTGCGTTCGGCCTCTGAATATGCTGCACCTTCGGTGTTGCTGTAAAACAGTGGCATTGATTGCTTGCCGCCGTGGACAATCGTAGTCTCAACGTAATGCTCTCCGGCACCCCAATCAGGATTAGGATAACCTACAATGGAACCGTTTAGCGGATTTTCGTATCCGTCTGGCCATGTGCTCCATATCTCGTCGGGCGGATAGTCGCCGTAACCTTCAAAATCGTCCACAACGATATACTCACGCGTCGAGAAGCTCCAGACATCGCCTTCCAGCGTTGTGGGGGTCTCGGCCATATTGACTTCGTTAATCTTCCAATAGTAAGTCTTACCCAAATCGAGTGACAATGGACTATAGCTGGTATCGGTCACTGTCTCGACAGGCGCAGTACCATCTATCACAGCCTGTTCGTCGTCGCTAAAGTAAACATCGTGCGTGACGGCCTCTCTTCCCGGCCGCCAGCGAAGGGGCACATCCAGGTCCACATCTGTTGCTCCAGAACCCGGGCTGGGCTCTCGTGCATTGACTGGGATATAAAGGAAGCGCACCTCGCTCAGACCATACTGGTTAAAAATTGGGCCGCCCCAGTTGCTGTTGGCGGTAATCCTGACAGATTTTGCCACCACACTTCCAAAATCAATAGTGGTATTGCACTGGTAACCATCTGCACCCGGCGCCTGTGCAAATTCTTTTGCATCGGGCAGTACAGTCCAGGTAGCGCCGTCAGTTGAATACTCAATTGTGACATCCCTGATGCTGAACCCGGTAAGAAGAAATGGTCCGTTATAATTCCAAACCAGCATTTCATATAGCTTATAGGGTTTATCGAAATCATATTGAATCCAGGCCGACCCGGGATCGCCGGTATCACTGAGCCACATATTTGTAGTATCAATCGAGTGCAGGTCATTAACCAGTCCCGATCCGTCGATAGTGTTTACCGGCTCCGTATCTGCGTCCTGAAAGCTGGAGGCGGTGGCTGTTATCTTATCACCGGGGATCGGATACCCAATTGTTTCGGTCGTAAATCTCCAGATGTCACCTGTATGGATTGTAGAGTCCACAGCGTTAATATCATCGATTCGCCAAAAGTATGTCTGCCCGAAATCCAGAAGGCCGGGTTCGTACATATTAACATCCTGGTCCTGTCTGACTAACACATCCAGCGAATTGTTCCTGTCGGCGTTATTTACATCCTCGAACACTGAACCGAAATACACATCATGTGTCTGTGCATAGATTCCGGGCTTCCAGCCAAGCACCGAATCGCGAGGCACATCGACTTGCTCATCTTCCGGTCGGGGGGCAAACGCTATCTCGGATGGCGGCCACTTCCCAAGCATAGCATCCCTAAGCTCATTTTCCGTCAACACATGGTTATAGACACGAACCTCATCTATGACACCTATAAACTGGCCGGCCCCCGGGGCGCTGGGGTCACGACCTATTACGAATGTCCCCGACGAAGGGTCCATCACAATTGTAGTGACCATTTCTGCATCGAGCTCGCCGTTGACGTATGTCGTGATAATGCCCCCGTCAGCAGTTTGAGAATAGGTACCCCCGACGAAATACCATGTATCCGTTTGTAACATTGTTCCGCCGCCAGGTCGGCTGGGTGGAGCGGAAGTACCTGCGCTGCTCCTGACTTCAAACTCGACGTTGTCGTTGCTGTATATGCCCATC
>JBGVTO010000160.1:0-4711 GCA_041862635.1 Phycisphaerae bacterium
CCATAATCCTATGATAGTTCTTGCGGGTCGATTCACTTTGTGGTTCGGGCTGAGGATAGTTCTCCGGCGTCCCGGCCGGAAGATTCTCCCCGTAGCGCCAAAAGATGATATTGTCTCTCTGGGCCCATGATGGACAGTAAAAGATATGTCGGTCGAAGGCACCCGTCCTCAGGATGATATCTGTCGTCCAGTATGAAACATCAAACAACCAGCGATCCACCTCATTGAGAGGCAGCTTGCCATCGTTGTCATTGGCATACAAGAACAAGCCCAGTCCCATGTTCTTTTCATTTAGGCCGCAAACAGTTCGTCGGCTCTGTTCCCTGACAGCACTGAGTGCCGGCAGGAGTATACCCATTAAAAGGGCAATAATCGCAATCACAACCAATAGCTCGATTAAGGTAAAGCCCGCCCCGTTAGAAAATTTTCTTCTAATGGGACCCGTTAGAAAACTCCGGTGTCGTTTCCGGACGTCTGTTTGGCTTCCCGCAAAGCGGGGTTCCTCCCCGTGTCTTTCGGGCAATCTTCCGCTTTCCCTTTCAGGAATCTCAATTTCTAATGGGTTAAATGCTCTTCGTCCATCCATATCGCACCTATAGTTTCTCTGAACGCAGATTTGACAACCACAAGGAAACAATACACTTTTTGAGCCTAAAAATCAAGGGAAATATACCCAATCTTTTCTGAGCATTTCAGCCTTGCCTCCTACCATTACCCTGATACGAAACGACCCTTGTCGAGTCATTGTATTAATAGCTTATCCGAATAACCGGGTCGTTATGAGGCCGAGCGAAAAGTTCGAGGCCAAGGCGGCAGGCCAAAAAGGCTCGGAGGCGTGGTTTGCTCCACGTTGAGAACGTTTTTTCACCGACAACGCAGGCATCGGGCTTTGCAGCCGGCCACAATAGAGCGGGTTATTTGGATAGGCTCTAAGTCACTTCGTTATTACCTACATCATATGGGCCGGTCGTTACATCTTTTCCGCCTAAGGCGAGAGAAAAAGCTCATATTGCTCTTACCGTGACTATCGCCCAAATTCTGATTCTTCGTCACTTACATCTTCTATTTTTAATGGAGTGGTCCAGAGATAAATTGTGTGCTTATCATAGCCATCATCAGAATTAACCTCAACGACCGTGTCAGGCTTTACTCCCCTCATATCGAAGTCGTGTGAGACAATTCGCGAACCGGGCTTAAGTTTCTTCAGCTGTGGGATTAGTTTCACATTCAGCTCCGGAAGCAGGTAGAGTGTGATTACGTTTGCCCTGCTGAGGTCCAAAGTAAAAATATCTCTCTGCTCGATTCGAACCAGATGTCCGACATTGTTCTTTTCCACATTTGCCAGCGACTCTTTCACCCTTTCGCTGGCTATGTCGTAGCCCACAGCCTTACATCCGTATCTCTTGGCCGCCGTCACTACGATCCGACCGTCACCGCAGCCAAGGTCATAAACCAAATCGTCCTTTGTAACCTCCGCAAGTTCAAGCATCTTATCTACCGCCTCTTGTGGGGTGGGGACAAAAATGACATCCGGCTCCCGAAAAGTCTTCTTGGTTTGGCCGCTTCTTTGCCTGGCTGACGTCCAACGTATTTTCTGGCCTGTTACCTTTTGGCTGCCTCTGGAAGTTGTCAACTCTCCGGTAAGATTCCTGCCGTCCAGTCGGCCCGCAAAGCTGGTTTCGATTTTCCGCTCACCAAATTCCAGTACTGTCTTAAACGCCACCTCGTCATCATCAAGAGTGACTTTCTTAATGGCGATTGGCCCATACATGGCGCTCAAATCGGGATTAACTCTCAGTAGCTGTTTCCGACTGCCAGTGTCAGACGTGATGTCAAGCTCCCATTGGCCGACAAGGGCAGCACCAACACGTTTTCCTTCTGCTGTAATGTCACCTTGTTCAGAAGTGATTGTGCCGGAAAGTGTATGCCCCTTGACTGTTCCCTCGAAGTTCGATTCCCACTGCCGGTCCTGCATTTTGCTCTTCCGCTTGAACGTCAGCTTGCCGCCTTTGAAACTCACGTCCGTAATCTCATGTTCACCCCATTGGCTTTGCCAATCCGCAGCGAGTTTACCCCCTTCGTTCGCTTTGACTACGAGCATTGCGGTGAATTCCCGCTCACCCATCTTGAGTTTCGCTTCCCAGTTCCCGGCAGCTCTGGGTATTCGTGGGAGACGCTTGCCCTCGAGCTTATACTCCCCTCTGTCACTCGACATGGTTCCGGAGAGTTTTCCACGATTGATTGTTCCCGTGAATTCCGACGTGGTGGACTGACCTTCACGATTTCGGCTGACCCTTACGAAGCTGAGCTGACCATTTTCATACTTAACATCTTTCAGTTCGCTAAGTCCCCAGAAACTAATCCAACGACCAGTACGGTTACCCTCTTCGTCCCTTGTAAACGACAGAATCGATTCGGACTGTCTTCCGTCGAAATCGACCTTGACCTGCCAGTCTCCTGCAATTCCTCTCTTTGCCTGTCCAGCCTGCAGCTGCGCCAATGGCGTCAGCAGAACTATTAACGCAAGAAGCCAGACTGTCTTGTGAGATGTTAGCATCTTCATTACGTATTCCTCCAAATGGAAAGTTTGTTTAGCCCCCTGTTCTGTACTTCATCGATAGCACGCTGTTGTATATCATCTTGGTATAAAATGAGCTCACATACAACTCTATAACAGTTTTACTCCCTTCGTCCTCAAGGAGTGAAAACTGAATTTTCCTATTCGCAATAGAATATTAAAACCGCCTCGAAGAGTCAAACTTTTTTTCACTATCACCTCACCTATGCCGAGGCCGGGACAAAATAAGGCAAGGCTACAGTACCCGCCGTAATCGCAGATGTCTTTAAAAAGTCACGTCGCGTTACCAAATGACGATTCATGCTTAAATCCTCCATTGTCCAATCCAAACAGGCAATACCTTGTGTTCACGAGTCGCTATGTTTATACCAAAACCCAGACCGTTGTCAAGTCGTCATTTTCTCAAACTTCGTTTTTTTTGATGTCTTTTCGGGCCAGATTCAATCTTACCATCAACGTTCTTTCACATCATAACACCAGAGCGTCTCATGATAGCGGAGATAGAGCCGGCCATCGTGCAAAACCGGATGCGCCCAGGCATCGCGTACCCGACGCGTGACCAGGCGAAAACGGCTGACGACATCAAGACTTTCGCTCCCCGGTTTCAACAGGGCCACAGTGCCGCTCTCGTCGAGGCAATAGAGCCGTCCGTCCGCGTAGATTGCTGCTCCCGTGGTAAGGTCCGTGAGCTCGTATTTTGTTTTACCTGTCTGCCAATCGACACCGAACCACCATTTGGAGTTCTTGTAGCCGGCAGCGAAGAGAGCACCATCCACGAGCACCGCCCCGCCGGTTACTGTGTCGAGTGGCGAGGTCCACAAATGCTCTGCTGTGATGCCTTGCCCATCCGCACCGAGGCGGTAAGATCTGCCGAGCTCGGCGTAAGGAGTTACGTAGAACACCCTGCCGGAACCGTACACCGGAGTGGTAGTATTAACTCCGTGCGGGTTTTTCAGCGGGACAGTCCAGAGCAGCTTGCCGGTATCGGCATCGACGCCGAAGCCGTGTGCTGAGGAGCAGTTGGCAATCACCCGGCGTCCGGCATATCGGAAGAGAATCGGCGAACAGTGCGAGGTGTGGTCCTCGCCAAGTGGCTCAGTGGTCCACACCGTCTGGCCGTTTCGCTTGTCCAGTGCGGCCATCAGGGCTTTTTTCCCACCAGGCGTGACGATGACCCGCGTACCATCCACAAGCAGGCATTCACTCAACGCCCAGGTGATGTTCCGGGCGCTGAACCGCTTTAGAATATCGACAGCCCAAAGCTCCTTGCCTGAGCCGGCGTCCAGGCAAGCCAGCCGCCCATGCGCGTTCAAGTGATACAAACGGCCTTCGGAGAAAGCACAGCAAGCCCGTGCCCCGGGGTAAGGTCCCTCCCACGCCTTTCCGTTCTTCGCCCGCCATTGTGGCGTGCCGCTGCGGTCGAAGGCAAAAACAATGAGGTCGTCACCCACGTCGCCGGTAACGTACAGCCGCTCACCAACAACAATCGGTGAGGACCATCCCGTTCCCAGGCCGTCAACCTTCCACAAAAGCTTCGGCCCACTTGCAGGCCAGGTCAACAGCAGACCTTCTTCATCAGAGATGCCATCGCGGCGCTGGCCGCGCCACTGGGGCCAGTCCTGCTCTTCTGAGGCTATGAGCCCTTCGGTCAGCTCAGCAAATACAGGACCTGCCCATAACACAACCACTACCATTGCCAACACAAGAATTGATTGCCTCTTCATTCCGACTCCTCTTTAGAAGTCCGTTAGACTTAGACGGTTCGATTATTTATGTTCCAAGCAGCTTAAAGACATTCATCCGGACGACAGCCGCCGGATATTCGGCACATTGTGCCTTCCGCATTTCGAAATGTCAACTGAGATTTTCCTTTGAATTAAACTTACATTTATTTTATACCTGATAATTAGCTTAGAGGAAACATCCTGTACGTTCAATTCGATTCGTTGGGTTCGGCACCTTCGAGCATCCCCTCGCCCTATTGCGTTCGCCACATCAGACAAAAGCAAAATATACCCCTCCCTGTTACTCACTATTTATAACTGTAGGGCATTCTAAACGCTGTCACCCCTTCTATTCGGCAAAAAACGCAAAAATCCTGCTATACCTTATTGATTTTCCCGTTTTTAGGAA
>JBGVTO010000161.1:0-5448 GCA_041862635.1 Phycisphaerae bacterium
CTGTCGTAAAGGTCCAGACAAGGCCTACCCACGGACTGTCGGGATGGGCGTTATTGACCTCATCAATACGCCAGTAATAAGTGGTATCCCACTGGAGTTGTCCGGGGTCATAGCTTTCGGAATCAAGTTCTCTGGTGCCTTTGTGCTCGGGCGAACCTGTATTGGCATTGCGCACGGCATCTTTATCTGTGCCGAGGTACACCTCATGTGAGGCGGCATTATCACACGGCGACCATTTAAGAATCTGTGTGTGCTTTACATCTGTGGCGCCATGAGATGGGTCTGGGCTTCCGACGGCACCCAGAGTCGCAAAGCTCCAGACATCACCCTTATACGTATTGACGGCATCGAACTCATCGACGCGCCAGTAGTAAACCTTCGCTGGCTCAAGGGGGCCTGGAGTATAGGTTGTAAGTCCCGCGGGTAGAGCCCCAGCGGCATTATTGACTTCGTCAAAATTGTCACCGACATACACATAGTGCAATTTCGCACCGAAACCGGGCTGCCAGCTAAGCCGCACATCCGGTTTCACAGACCCAGCACCATCAGCAGGATTTGGTTTGAAGGCGGTCTTGGGAGCTACCATAAAGCTCCAGACAAAGCCTTTGTGTTTTGTAGTGCCGTCGGCCTCAACCTCATCAATTCGCCAGTAATAAGTCGTGCCCGGAACGAGGCCATCCGGATAAGCAAATCCGGGAAAGCCAATAGTAAATTCCGTTAAGGTTTGGTTGCCTTTGAACCCCGACGAGTCGGGGGTTCCGGCATCCACATCGTCAAAATTCTCGCTTAAGTACACATCGTGCGAGACGGCAAAATCTCCCGGCACCCAGCTAAGGATCAGCCACGTATCTCTAAGCAGGATACGGTCAGCCGGGGTCGGATTATGGGCGTTCGGCCTGTCCCCGCCCACCCACAGATACGAGCTTGGGATAATCTGGCGGGCTATTTTTGGGCCCTCCCAGTACAGTTGGCATATGGCACCGCCGCCGTTCTCATACCACTCTAATTTAATCGGGTATCTCTGTCCGCCTTTCAGGTCAATGTCACCGCTGTCCAGGGTACTACCATGATCCGTCCAGTTTTCAAGAACCAGTATGTCGTTCACCCACAACCTGACCCCGTCGTCTGTCTGCGTGTGGAAGGTGTAGGTCCCGGTGCTCGGTATCTCAACCTCACCCGTCCAGCGCACCTTAAAATTGTCAACATTGACAACCCCCGGCTCCGGCGAGCCGTCACCCCAACTAAAGTCAACCGTAGGATCCAGGCGCTCCATAACCAAATCATCCCAGGCGTCCGAGGCACTGCCGTGATAATAATCGCCGATCAGACCTTCTGCGGCACCGGCCATACCTGCCAGGCCCAGCACTAAAACAAAAGAGACCAAACAAAACAATTTCCTGTACATAATAGTCCTCCTTTAAAAACTAAATATAGGTTGTTAATTGAAAAGCAAAATATCTTCACTGCGAAGCGCAAAGTTTCTGCTATAATTCCTCCTCTATTCGGAACACTGCAAGAATTTTGCCTGCTGTATGACCTCGAAGCCACAGATGTCCGACTGAGCAGGAACAAACTTCACTAAACTTATCTATACCAAATTATCCACCTTCCCGTCAAGTAAAATCTCTGGATTATGAGTGGGTATCTATTCTTGATGTGGTTGTGTTTAAGGCTCATCACAGGCCATTTCAGGGTCGAACTCGTCTTGAGGAGTAGCATTTGGAGGAGAGCGGGGCGTACGTTTTTACGGGAGTTTTGCCCTAATTGCGAGAACGTTTTCCGAAAGCCCTGTTAGGGCGACAGGCAGGTGACAATTATTTATCGCGCCACATGTCTATGGTCATGTCTTCGGCCTTGATGTATTCGGAGTGCCAGTCGAGGAACAAGACATTGCAGCCTTCCGCGTGCCGCGCACGAGCTACACGCCGTCCATCGTTTATATGGTGGCTTTCCGAATCCGGCAGATGCGTACGAATAAAAATATCACAACGTATGATTTCCCGGCTGTTTTCGCTCTCGATGATGGGGCGCCAATCGCCATCTTCATTGTCTGCCATATATATCGTATAGGCCGGCCTTTTGAACACCGAAAGTTTGGTGGGCCTTCCAATACTGGTTCCGGATTCGTCATCTCTGCTTGAAATAGTCCAGTCGTTGAGCACGTAACAGACAGTCTGTCTGGAATTTGGAATGTTGTATAAACCCTCACCAGTCCTGGGAAAGCTTTTGCAGCGGTATATCTTGACGCTTTTGTAATCGCCTTTGTTGTGCTTTTGGCCCACGTAAGGCAGGAACTGCATAAACCAAATTGGATTACTACCGGTGGAGCCGCGCGGGATGAACAAATCATTATCCTGGGCATAGAGGTTTGCAGCCAGGCCGATCTGTCTGAGATTGCTAAGACAGCCTGCGGCCTGTGCCTGCTTCTTGACCCTATGCAATGCTGGCATTAATATCCCCATAAGCAGCGCAATAATGGCGATAACCACCAGCAACTCTATTAATGTAAACCCCGTTAGAAAACAACGTCTTATTTCTAACGGGGTAAATCCTCTTCTTTGCCGGCTCATAAGCACTTCTTCCTCATCTGATAAATTGTAATACCAATTGTAATTAAAAGATGCGCTTTATATAAAGAGCAGCGAGCCATCCCCAAGCTTGTGCCCGCGAAGGCGGGTACTGCGCTTGAGGCTGCCACCCTTTTGTGCTAAACACAAGGAGCGCAGTAATTAAATGCAACTGGTATAATACAATCATTATACGCCTGTGGGCGCACAAGTCAATAAAAATTGCCTCTGAGGCTTTAGGTGAATTTCGTTCTAATGTGCGAGGCTGCCTCAGATACCGTTTGGCTTGAATTTGGCCATTGTAAGTCTGTCCCGGTTTGCATGCTCTGGGATTGTTCAGGTCTCACCCATAGTTCTCAAGACTAACAGCTCCATCAACCGATGTAGCTCGGTATCTTCAGAAAGTTTTGGGTCTTCATGGACGACCTGAAGCAGCCGGCCGACAATCCCAGCCATTGCCTTTTTCTGGCGTTCGGTCAAATCCGTACTACCGACCACTTTGTGGAGCAGGACAAGAGATTCTTTATACCGGCCTTCCATGAAGGCGGCGTTGGCTTTAATAACATCCTCTTTGGCTGGGGAACCTTCAAAGCTGGCAGCTAATTCGGCTGTCACGTCCGCTTCGGGATTCTTGCCACAATTGGTGAGCAGAAAGAGCATTCCCAAATAGGTCAGCAAAAACAAACGGCTTTTTAGCATTGCGTTCAGGCCGGCGCCGGTCGCGGCCTGCTGTCTCTTTGGACCCATCTCCGAGATTGAATGCTTTGATAAAAGTACCATAACGCATCTAAGCTAAAAGGCCGCATCCAGAGTCTTTGTGGTGCTTGCGCGGGTTGGCTCGTAGGGAACACTTTTTTTTGTTAGAATATCGACCAGACCGTAGTCTCCGCTGTCGCGGTCCCAGTATTTCCTGTAGTCGGCATGGCCATCAGAAAAAATGAAGTTGCCGCCTTTGTTATGGACATTGGCAGTCTGCTCGCGGCGTTCTTTGGTAAACCAGGAGGAGTGATCGCCTTGATTGGCAAACATATGCCATTCCTGATACGTGGTGTACTCCCTGCCCTCGAGTGCGGCTTTGGAACGGTTGTTCGGTTCAGGCTGGATCCAGAGATGATTTGACAGAGACCATCCCTCCTGTATTGCGAAGATTCGGCCGGGATTGGGAATCGACGCTACCCGTCGGCCCATGACGACAGAGTTGACGAGGTAGCCGGTGCAACTGACGCGGGAGGGGGCATAGGCCGGGTTCGGGTTCGGCTTGAGGGCCGGACAGGCATAAACAGGGGTTGTCGCTTCCGGTTTCTCGGCAGATACAAAGGGCCGCAATAGCTTAAGGACATTGTCCTCGGCGGCAGGGCTGGCGTAGTCGTAAACCGCCTGGGTTTTCGGGGGAGTTTTCTCGTACTCATTTTGATACATCGTCAGAGCTATGCCCACCTGGCGCATATTGCTCATACAGGAAGCTCTGCGGCCCTGGTCTCTGGCAATGTTGAGGGCAGGCAGAAGGATGCCCATCAGCAGGGCAATGACTGCAATAACAACCAGCAGCTCGATGAGTGTAAACGCCGCCCCATAAGAAAAATTTCTTCTAACGGGGCAAGTTAGAAATCTTCCGCTCTCCTGATTGGGAGCTCTTATTTCTAACGGGGTAAAGCCCTTGTTCCACATGATTACACCTCACAAAAAATATGGTGCGGGTGTTTGATGCTCCCCGGAACCGCGCGGTGTGCCGACGTTAGCGGGCAGTTCCAAATGTGGGTCTGCAAACCGCAGTGCAGAGCACTTCGCGAGGCAGGTCTGCCTCGACGAGTTCTGCGTTTGGGAACAACTCTACGACTTTTCAAAGAGAAAAATGCAAAAAGGCACTCTGCCAGTCTTTTTTGAGAAGTCAAAGGTTTTTAGATAGACCAGCGAGATAATTAGCGATGTTGACCATTTAAACTCCCTGGCGGAATCGGTCGGTCCAGTACAAAATTCTACGCTATAAGCGTATTGCTCTTGGTAGTAAATTATAGCACAATACTCGCGAGTGTCAAGGCAATTTCGCATTTTAATCAAGAGCTGTCCATTTTACGGCGAATGTCTGTTTGTCCAGAATGGGTCTGGTATAATCGGTGGTCCAATGGACACGAAAGTTACGCTTACCGTGAAACGGCTTGGTAAAGAAAAAAGTGAAGATAAAACTTAACCGAGCAAGAATTGCAGATCCCACGATGACCAAATATGAAAGATGCCTTAGGGCATATAAGACCAAAAAGCCCGGAGGGGGAATAGTCTTGGAGCAGATCTTTTTCTGTTCGGCCTGAATGTGATGATAGTGGTGGTGGAAAGCTGAGATGTGTGAGTACGCAGCTATTGTTGCCAATAGTTTATGTAATGTCGAGAATATTATGTTAATGAAGAGAAGATGCTGCCTTTAATTGTCTTCTTCACAGTAGTACAAATCGTCTTCGTCTTCAAAAACATCGTTATCTTCGTCGGTAGATGGATTCAATTCCGGGTAGGGAAATTCATCGGTATTTTCATCTTCTAAGTCGTAGTCTTCCACCTCTTCTAAAATATCGAATTCTTTTTCTTCTTCCCACATGCTTCCTTCTTTCCTTGAAAGTACGAAAACAAAGGCTCACAAGAGATGTCTATCGTCCGAGGTCTGAGATAGCCCAACCTTTTGTTCATAACCATTAGAACATACAAATTTGATAGCTTTTACGAATTTTTTTAAAAGAGGTTCGTGATTTTGTTTGCAGTGTAAAAAAAATATATTGCCCGCAGGTATTCCGGGAAGGGGGAATTACGTTAAAATCTTCTTACCCTACTCAGAAATCCTTCTGCCTGAGTTCGGCCATTTTAGAATGCCACATTCTCTTTGAGAGGAGATTTA
>JBGVTO010000162.1:0-20993 GCA_041862635.1 Phycisphaerae bacterium
CCGTATCCGGACGAATACCGGATTCGCACGAATGTGAAGACATCATGAGAAAACGCCCTGTCGGATTCCCAATCGGGCACACCCCTTCGATTGGAATATCTTCGATTGGAATATCTCTGCGCGAACACCATGCTTACTCCAGCACATGCCACCAAGAATAGAATAATGAGCCACTTTGACTTTGTCACGGTACATCCTCCTGACGCTGCACCAATTGTCCTTCGTCGAAAGAGTCGGACTTGCTACCAGGCGGGCGCTGTGGTACAGGTTCACCCCGCCCATCGGATGGGCGGGGTTCAATTGGTGCGGGGGCTGGCAGTTCACTTTGGTCGTCCGATGTGGACTTGTATTCCGACTTGTCGGGACCCGCTCCAGGCGGAGTGATGATTTTCAACAATAGACGATGTGCCTGGCGAAAACGTGGTGCATCTGCCAGGGCCTCGAGCACATATCGCTTCGCAGTGACAGGGTCCCGTTCCTGAAACAACCGTGCCAGGCGATAGTTGATATCTACCGGGTCCGCAGGCCCCAACAAAAGCAGACGCCTGTACGATTCAACAGCCTGGTCGTCTTGGCCGAGTTCCTCGTTGGCCCGCCCCATGCACCAATGAACAGACCCCAACATGGGATAGACCGAGAGATACTTGTTTCCGTTCTCAAGGACCGCACGCCAGTCCTTCTGCTCCATGGCAATCTCCATTAGACGTCCGTAGGCATCCGCCGCGTCGGCTGAGATAGCAACTAACTTGTTAAGCACCTGGCTTTCCTGTTCGGTCTCGGAGAGTTTGCGATGTACCTGGGCAAGGAGACCATAAGCATTGCCTTCGCCGGTATAGTTCGGGTAAATGGAGATTAGCTTCTTGAGCGGCATCTTGGCCTGTTCCCACTTTTCATCGGCCAAAAGATGGTTGGCATATAGTGTCAGGGCCCAAAAGCTGTTGGGGTGATTGGTCAGCCATTTGGCTAATGCCTCAGAGTCAGCAGGATCGACTTGTCCGGTTTCGGGCTGGGCCCAGTCAACATTCTGAGCCAGACCTTCGGCCCGCTTTCGAGCAAAGGCCTCAAATTGCTTTTCAATCTTCTTGATCGGAGCCGCCCGCTTGGAGATAACGCTGTTGATTTCTTCGCCTTTAGCCAGGTCGGCGAGGATGGCCTTTAAGGTTTCAGTGCCGAACTGTTCGACGAGAAACTCCACTACAAGCGACGACTCGTAGTACGCAAACTGCAAGTGCATGGGCGTGGGCGGACTCAAAAATGCACTGCTTAGCTTGCTGATCGGTGTCAGCTCTCCTCCAAGGATCATTTTGCGATACTCCGGATTCATGTGCTGGCCACAGGCGGGATTACGCTGCACTTCTTCGTACACGGAAATCCCTTCACTGAGCCAGCGCGGCATTTTGTTGTGCGTCAGATTGAGTGTAAGCACGTGACAAAACTCATGCCACAAGATTGACTCCCAGTTGACTGCTCTCGAGGCCCTGGGACTATTGGCAGTGATTACATTGCCAAAGCACACCCCGAGGAATCCGTCCCCGCCGGGCATGCCGAACGTGCGCACAGCGAAATCCTGCTGATTAGGAAACAGCTCCAATGTAACGGGCCCATCCAAATCGAGGCCGTATTTTGGGCATAGCTCCGACTTGGCCTGCTGCAGTAAATTCAAAAGCCTGTCACCATACACAGCCGCTTCGAGCTCGTCCATTCGAATGATAAACCTATCTGCGGTCAGGGTTTTGAATTTGGACATGTTGTCGCGCAGATTGACAAGGTTGTAGGCCATGACATTGTATTGGTCCGTTTTGTAAACCTCGTCGGCCAGGGTCCAGCCTTTGGATACGTCACCCAGTCGAAGCAGGTCCTGGGCCAGTTGTATCTTCGCAGGCAGATATTCCTTATCGAGCTGCAGCGCCTGACGCTGATAAGCAGCGCCTTCAGTAAACCGATAGTTCTGCGACAGCTTTCTTCCGATTAGATAGTCCACCCGGGGATTAGTCGGCCAAAACTTCAGCGCATTAGTGCGGCAGGTATTGACCGCATTGGGCTCATTACCCAGATGAGCTAAAACACAGCGGTATGCCCAGGCCTCTGAGTGCCACGGATTGACAGCAGCAGCCCGGTCAAGCAGCTTGCCCGCCGCAGCATAGTCTTCGCAATCGATTTGGTGTTCGGCAAGCAGCAATAATGAGGGCACATGATTGGGATTCATATAAAGGGCCGTATCTAATGATTTGACCATTAAAATCCGGTCACTATGGTAAAACGCCTTGGCTAATCCGCAATGCATGTCCGGGTCGTCACCGAACCGTTCGAGAGCTTTCCGATACTGATTGGCGGCTAACTCGTAATCTTGCTTGTCCAGCGCAAGTGCTCCGGCTGCGAGATAGGCTTCACGGCAGTCCGGGTCAATCCTCATGGCCCGGTTAAAAAGCTGCTCAAGAACAATCCGGGGTTCGGATCCAAGCAGCAGCAGGGCCTCTCCCAGGGCCACCAGGTCCGGAGGATCCCAGTATTCAATTTTGAACCAGCGGCCGTACCGGTAGATTTTCGCTAACATTTCAGAAGCATAGTTGGTCTGGCCGCAGTATAGATTTGCTGTATGCCCGAGCTTTAGCAAGCGAATACTCACTGTATAACGCAGCAGGGCTGAATCAATTTCCTTGGCGGCCTGTTCATATCGGCCCAGTGCCATTAGCGACTCGACCATCAGAATCCACCACTGTCTCTTGCTCCTGTAAGTTTCTTCTTCGATGGCTTTTTGGGCCGACTCAATACATTGTATATATTGGCCTGTCTTGAATTGCTCGCGGGCTGTGTCAATATTTTCTGCTTGGGTGGATTTACCCTCCGCAGCAAAGCTACTGTGGAGAACAGGCCCAATCGGCCCAATCATAAATGCGATGCAGGCCGCCGTCAAAACCAGACGGCTATTGTGCAATATGTACCCCGTTAGAAATCGGCGCTGAAAGCCTGACAGTCCCCTATGGGAAGTAATTTCTAACGGGGTGTAACTGAATAAAAAAGCCATTTTACATTTATCCAACTTGCTGTAGATCCAAACCTCTCATCATGTGACCCGCGTGGACCCAGCTTACGTCCAGCACCAATTGCAGCCACAGCGGGCCTACCGACCACCGGCAAGTCGAGTGCATTGCCGTCGGACATTTTATCCATCTGCCTGTCGGCAGGGTGCTCCCGATTTATCGGGATCGTCAAAAAACGAGATTGCTAATTTTACACGCCTATTCTAACTATTAAATACGGTTAAGTCAACCTGATGTGCGGCATTTGGTAACTACGTCAAACAAAACGGTCATTTTCTCATTTTACAGAAACTAAATCCGACATTATAATCGAGTGCCTAAGGTTCAAAGTGCCTAAAATATGGATATCAGGAGAACCGGAAATCAGGATGTAGATTACCAGTATATCAGGATACCAGGAAAAACAGGCCTGATGTTCTGATAACCTGATGGCCACTACCTGGTAATCTGATACACTGATAGCCTGAATCTTTAGTTCACTTTAGCTCACTTTTTATAGTTTACTTATTCGCAGCAGAGTTAGCTGCTCAGAAATTTCAAAGTTGTTGTTCACCTTATGTGAGATGAGAGATAAGAGATGAAACGTTATATTGTTCACGGGTTGTTCTGTTTATTCATTGTCGGTATATCAGGATGTACAGAGTCTGTCGAAATCACTGCGCACCGTGGGGCATTATACCTGGCTCCGGAGAACACCATGGCTTCAGTCATGCTTGGTTGGGAAAAAGGAGCTGATGTGGAGGTAGATGTGCACTTATCGAAGGATAATCGCATCGTCGTTATTCATGATAGCTCGACAAAAAGCACAGGTGAAATATATCTTAAGGTTAAAGAGGCTACCTCCCGGGAGCTCCGCGAGCTTGATGTAGGGCGTTTCAAATCGGAAGAATATGCTCAAGAGCAAATCCCTTTTCTGGCCGATATTATCGAGACAATACCTCCGGGGCGAAAACTCTACGTTGAAATAAAATGCGAGAAAGAGGTTTTGCCCATTCTCCACAAGCTCATCATTGAGAGCGGTAAAATGTCTCAAATAGTCATTATCGGCTTCGACCTGGAAACAGTGGCTATGTCCAGGGAGCTTATCGATGTCCCCACATATTGGCTCAAGGGAACTGAAAAAGACAAAGAAACCGAGGAATGGATTCCGCACGACCCGCAGCTTGTTCAAATAGCTAAGAATAAAGGCCTCGACGATCTGGATGTTCATTACGCCGGCGTAACAAAGGAGTTTGCCGGTGCCGTTAAAGCTTCAGGTCAAAAGCTTTATGTATGGACAGTGGACGAGCCAGAAGAAGCAATTCGGCTGGTCAAAATCCCGCCGACCATCTGGAAGGGCCGAGCCCTCGTCGGTTCGAGTGATGGTTGGGTGTATGCCTTTGAGGCCAAAACGGGGCGGCTGCTTTGGCGCTTCCGGGCCGCGCCGGCCGTGCCGGATTCTTTGGAGTCGGTTTCGTTATGATGTGGAAACAAGACTCTCACCACAAGTCCTGGTAGTTATGCGCAGTATCCCTTGCGGGAGAGGTAACAGTGTACGTTCCGACAATTCCAAACATGCTAAGGAGGTCCGCCCGTCGGCCTTGCCTGCCGAGCCTTGGCTTTGGCACGGCTCGGTGGATTGCCGTCTTCATCATTGCATCACTATGCCTTAAACCGCTCGAGCCTTGTGTAACTGCTAAGCCGCTGCGCGTCCTGCCGCCTGGCGATATCCCAGCCGATACGCGCCTCAATCCCTTGAGGGGTGAAAGGGGTGACTTTTCGTTTGTCCCGGCCAGGTCACCGGAAGAATGGAAGCAGCGAGTTGAGCACACCCGGCGGATATTGCGCGTGACACTGGGTCTATGGCCGATGCCGACAAAGTCACCGCTGAATCCGGTCATTCATGGCACTATCGACCAGGGTGATTACACTGTCGAAAAAGTCTATTTCGAAAGCATCCCCGGCTTCTACGTTACGGGCAATCTCTATCGCCCCAAAGGAAAAAGCCGAAGACGACCAGGAGTGTTGAGTCCTCATGGCCATTTTCCAGGCGGGCGTTTTCAGGACGCAGGGCTTGATGTGGCTCGTCAGCAAATTGTTCAAGGCGCCGAGCGATTCGAAGAAGGTGGACGCAGCTTCATGCAGTCGCGTTGTGTACAGCTCGCACGCATGGGCTGTGTGGTGTTTCACTACGACATGATAGGCTACGGCGACAGCGTGCAGATACCATTAGATGTCGCTCATCGGTTTTCGCAGCTTCGGGTGAAGTTCAAAGAATCACCTGCTCGCGGTCTTTATAGCGCCTCGGCTGAACTGCGCCTGCAAAATCCGATGGGATTGCACACATACAATTCCATCCGCGTCCTTGATTTCCTGACCAGTTTGCCGGACGTCGATCCCCAGCGTATCGCGGTGACCGGCGGCAGCGGAGGAGGAACCCAGACGTTCATGCTGTGTGCCGTGGACGACCGACCGCTCGTCTCCGTGCCTGTAGTCATTGTCTCTACCATTCGGCAGGGTGGATGCACATGTGAGAACATAAGTGGACTTCGCATCGGTACATACAACCTCGAATTCACTGCGCTGCACGCGCCCAGGCCGCTGCTCTTGATCTCTGCTGATGATGATACACGGACCATGCCGGAGCAAGGATTTCCTGAGATGAAGCAGCATTATAGAGTACTCGGAGCAGCACAAAACGTTTCGCATGTCGCCCTCTTACAGTTTCCACACAACTACAACTATGTCAGCCGGGCCGCCATGTACCACTATCTCAATCGGCATCTCGACCTCGGATTTGAGGAACCGATTCTCGAACGCCCGTACAAGCTGCTGGAGCGCGAACAACTGTCGGTATGGGATGTTCAACATCCTCGACCCGAGGCTGGTCCCGACTTTGAGCACAAGCTTCTCGAATGGCTGACCGACGACGCCGAGAGGCAAATCACTGCTTTGGCTCATCGAGGTGGCAAGTCTCTCGAACGTTATCGTAAAGTTGTCGGCGGGGCGTGGGACGTCTTGCTCCGAAAGCTGCCGAACAATCCGGAGCTCGGTTTCGAATCAACGCAATCAGCAGACCGAGGCAAGTATCGGGAAACACTTGGACTCCTGCGTTATCGTTCTATTGAAAATCACCAGGTGGAATTGCCAATGGTTCTCCTTGTGCCAAACCAAGCCGTGCAGCGAACCGTGATTTGGATCGACGAACAGGGAAAATCCGGACTTTATCTGAACGACGGTTCGCTAAAGGCGCCGATTCAAAGCCTGCTTAATTCCGGTGTAACCGTGATTGGCGTTGACTTGCTATACCAGGGCGAGTTCCAAACAGAAGGACGGCCGGGCAAACGGCAGCGTTCTCTGCCCGGTGAAGAGGCATTTGCGGGCTGGACGTACTGTTACAACCTGCCGGTGTTTGCTCGTCGTGTGCACGACATACTGGCAGCGATCGCGCTCGTGAAGCGTGACGATGTGAAACAGCATGAGATAGACGTGTTTGGCCCGAATGGTGCCGGGCCTTGGGTGGCTGCCGCAGTCGCACAGGCACAAGGGGCCGTCACGCGCGCGGCGATTAACACGGAGGGATTTCGCTTCACCAATTTGAAGGATGTTTACGATGTCAATTTCATGCCGGGCGCGGCCAAGTATGACGACCTGCCTGGACTGCTGGCGCTCTCGGCACCCACGCGACTGTGGCTCGCAGGAGAAGGCAAAGAAGCCCCGCCGATTGTTAAAACCTCCTTCATTGCCTCCGGCGAGCTTGAGAACTTGACGATGTTCTCGGGCGAATCTCGAGATGTTGCCAAGGCAGCCGTGGAGTGGTTGCTCAGCCGGTAGCCTCGTACAGGCTGGCGCATTGTTTTTGATTAACAAGACCGCAAGCACGACGAACAATAGGTTTCTCGCGGAGCTAAACAAAGCGACCGGACGAATATTTTTGACCCTGACCATCACTGGTGTTAAAATGTAGCGTGTTGTGCGAACGACGCGACTCGCTATTCCGTATCAGGTCATACAAGATGGCAGTCACACCTTCCGCTGATGCGTTCGCAAACGATGCTTTCTATTATGAATCAGGAAACGAGTAAAGGAGGTAAGAAGGAAATGTCCACGATAAGCAAGCAAATCCGGTTGTTAGCTTTCATTTGTATCGTTGCCACAACGACCCTATCGGCAGCATCGCTAACGCCTACCCATACGAACGTGCGCTATGGGCCTCACAAGCGAAACGTGCTGGATCTATATCTCGCTAAGTCCACGGCCCCCACTCCACTGATACTCTACATTCACGGCGGCGGATTTCGTGGCGGTGACAAAAAGAGTCTCAATGTCAGCGAAGCAAAGTCCTACCTTAACGCAGGCTTCTCTATTGCTGCCATTAATTATCGGTTGACCGACACAGCTCCGGCGCCGGCGGCATATCTGGATTGCGCCCTCGCCCTGCAATTCCTCCGTCACAACGCCAAGAAGTGGAACATCGATCCGCGGCTGGTTGCCTCGACAGGTGGTTCTGCCGGAGCCGGTACGTCAATGTGGCTGGCGTTTCACGACGACTTGGCCGACCCGGACAGCAGCGACCCCATAGCACGCCAGTCCACTCGCTTAACATGCATCGCGGTCCGCAACGGACAGTCATCCTATGACCCGCGTTTTGCCGAGAAAATCGGCATTCCACGTCCCAACTTCGAACGCCATCCTTTCTTCCTCCCGTTTTACGGTATCAAGGCGGATGAAATTGACAGTCCACACGCGTATGAGCTGTACAGGCAGGCCGCACCGATTACCTACGTCTCCGAAGACGACCCGCCCGCGCTGCTCGTGTATAGTTATCCTAACATAGAGGTGACAGAAGAAACGTCACTGGGCTTAATCGTTCACCACCCAAGGTTCGGCATCGTGCTAAAGGAGCGACTTGATAAGTTGGGCATTGAATGTATCGTGCAATACCAGGATCCCAAGAGCGGTAAGGTTGTTCGACATGAAGAAAACGCCATGCCGGTAACCGCCGTCGACTTTATCCGCAGACAGTTTAACCGTGCAAAGGCAAAACGTGCCGAACAGCGACGCTAATGTGTCGTGGAACGGCAAACGACGAATGATATTTGGAACCAGGTAACAGGAGCGGTTGGAATCAGCAGTGTCACCACATAGTAAGATGGCATGATCTCCCTGGCGGACGTCGATGCACTACCGGCAGGGCAAACTATCTCTCTATTCTAAATTCCAGATTCGGTTTTCTCGCCCTGCAAATTCTGCACGGTGATTGTCGCGTTTTTACTGCCGTCTCGCGCCCTTTTAGTTATTTTCTGATCTTATCAGGATTACGTTCGATTGCACGGAAACCCTGGTCACGGCGAAGGGGGATAAGCATACCGTCACTTTTTTCCAGCCATTCAAACATACGGTTGTTGAGCTGTTTAATCAGGTCCTGGTGTTCGGGGCTGTCGATGAGGTTGTTCATTTCTTCCGGGTCGTTTCTCAGGTCGTAGAGTTCATCGATGTCCCAGATGCCATGATAATGGATGTATTTGTAGCGATTGGTACGTACGCCATGGGTGGTTGGGGTATGGGGGAAGTTGCGTTCCCAGTAGTATTCATAGAAGGCGCTGTCACGCCAGGGGATCTTTTTGCCCTGCAGGATGGTCAGGAACGATTGTCCGTCCATACGTTCGGGGATATCGAGGCCGGCTACCTCAATTATTGTTGGTGCGATGTCGATGTTCTGGATGAGCTCTTCAATAACTGAACCAGGTTCAATCATACCGGGGCACCAGGCTAAGAATGGTACACGCATCGATTCCTCGTACATGTGCCGTTTGTCGATGAGCCCGTGTTCACCAAAAACAAAGCCGTTGTCGCCCATATACATGACGAGCGTATCTTCGGCGAGGTTGTTGCTTTCGAGGTACTTAATGACGCGGCCGATGCTCTCATCGACGCTGAGCAGAGTTTCGCAATAACGACGGTAAAAAGTGTCGAAGTCCATCTGGCCGTGGTACATGTAGTCCACGCCGTGCCAGCTGTTGCGTTGCTCTTTGACCCAGCGGGGTTTGCCTTTGTAGTTTTCTTCAGTGTAAGCCATGCTCTTGGGATATTCGAGTGTGACGTTTTCGTATTTGCCAAGATGTCGTTTGGCCGGTTCGAACATACCGTGAACGGCTTTATGGGAGAGATAGAGTAAGAAAGGCTTGTCCTGATCGCGGCCATTCTTGAGCCAGTCGAGAGCGTAATCGGTGAGCAGGTCTGAGACGTGGCCCTGGCGTTTGACGCTTTTGCCGTCGATGTTGAAGATGGGATTGAAATAAACGCCCTGGCCTTTGAAGCTGATCCATTTGTGGAAACCGGGACGTGGTTCGTCGCTGTCGTGGCCCATGTGCCATTTGCCCATGAAGGCGGTTTGCCAGCCGGCTTTCTGTAGGTCCTGAGGGAAGAAGCGGGTACCTGCCGGGACGCGGGTGTTATTGTCAACGACACCGTGCCTATGGGCGAATTGGCCGGTAAGGATACTGGCGCGGCTGGGCGAACATAGGGCAGTTGAAACAGTAGCGTATTTGATATAAGCACCTTCGCGAGCCATACGGTCCATATTTGGGGTCTTGAGGAATTTGGGTTTATTCAGAAAGCCCATGAAATCGTAACGGTGATCGTCGCTGAGGATAAAGACAACATTTCGGGGTTTTTTGCCGGTATTGAATAGCGGTCGGGCTGCAGCACAACCGGTAGCGAATGGCAATGCAACTGTAGCCAGGCCCAGTGATTTAAGAAACCCTCTGCGAGTGGTTGTTGTGTATGATTTTGTCATTGAGATTACCTTTCTTTAAGCATTTGATGAAACCGTACTTTATGGCACTCATAAGGGTACTTGATAAAAAAATGGATTTTCCATTTACCATCAATTTCACTTCATTCCTTCACGTTCACTGTCACATAATGCCAAACAAATGATTTCTTGTAAAGGGCACAATTAAATCGCGGTGGGTGGGGGTGTGGCCAGATTTTTTGGCAAGCGGTTTTGGCCTTTGAAGAAATTGGCTTTGTTTGGCTTTGTTTTTTGGGCTGCGAAAACATCGTTTTTTCTGTAATCCTTTGTTATAAGTGAGGTTAAGTTCATTTTGGCCATTTCGGAAATTGGGTTTGTTTATTCGGACTAAGAAATCATCTTTTTTTCTGTAATCCTTTGTTAAAGTTAAGTTTACATTCATTTGGGCATTTCGGAAATTGGGTTTGATTGGGTTTGAATTGGGTTTGTTTTCACCAAGTGTCCAATCGCGTTTATTTTCATAATCCGTTGTATTATATGGATTTACGTTCATTTGACTTTTTCGCAAATTGGGTTTGTTTTGCATAAAAAGGGTTGATTTGTAGAGGGTTCTCGACAGATGTAGAGGGCAGACGACAGAGGACAGACGACAGAGGACAGATGACAGATGCTCGTATAGCGTACTGCGTATCGCGTATGACATATAGCGTATAGAACATACAAGAACCACCTTTCAAGAATAACTAAAATTGGCTGGGGCCGATTGGCTCTAAGTCCTTGCTGCGCTGCAGCTTACGACATGCAAACTGAAATGTCATCTTCGCCTACTGGCAGTTTATGTTATCCTGCTGGCTAACATACGTATATTTTAACATATATTCAAACAATGTCAACAAAAAAATGAATAAAAAAGCACTTTTTTTAACATCGGATTAAGTAGACGGATGAAAAGAAATACATTAATAACATTATTCTCCTGGGAATACCATTATAGCCTATGGAGACCACTCAAGCCAGTTTCAGCCATCTTTTATGGGAGAACCCAATGGGTGAAGCACGCAAGGACGCTCTGCGGCTCAATTTTGACCGCAAATTGAAGCTCGAATTTCACGGAACCAAGGTGACCAGTGATGCAGGTTTGCTTGCCTACCGGGAACTTGATGAGGTACTCGGTCTGACCTCAGCGATTGACTCAAAGCTGCGTGACATCCGAACGGGCAAAAACACTCAACATGGTCTTGCCGCTTTGCTCAGACAATCTGTATACAGCAGGCTTGCAGGCTATGACGATACGAATGACGCCGAACGTTTGGCTGTCGATCCCGCCATGCGACATGTTGCGGGCGGCAGAGCCGTGGAACGTTCGGCTGCTTCGACCAGTGTCATGAGCAGATTCGAGACGGAGATACTGGCTCAACCAGAGAATCTTGCGTTCCTCATGAACCTGCCCGGTGTATGGGTGGACACGGTTCATAAGGGCAGGCCACCCAAGCAGATCATTCTTGATATGGACAGTTCGGTCAGCCCGACCTACGGCAATCAAGAAGGCTCTGCCTACAACGGCTACTTCGAGTGTACCTGTTATCATCCCCTTTTCTGCTTCAATCAGTACGGAGACATGGAGCGAACGCTCCTTCGCAATGGCAATGTTCACAGTGCGGATGACTGGCAGAGCGTTCTGGAGCCGGTCATTGCTCGTTATCGAGACGGTGACATCCTGCGGTTCTTCCGTGGAGACGCTGGGTTTGCTGATCCTCATGTGTATCGCTGTCTCGAAACGGAGGGATATCTCTATGCCGTCCGACTAAAGGGCAATCAAATCCTGTATGATAAGGTTGAGCATTTGCTTACTCGTCCCGTAGGGCGTCCGCCAAAGAAGCCGATTGTCCTGTACCACAGCTTTCGGTATCAGGCGGCCAGTTGGAAAGTCGATCGAAGGGTGGTCGCTAAAGTCGAATGGCATGCAGGTGAACTGTTTCCGAGAGTCGGCTTCATTGTGACGAATCTTCGGTGGAAATCCAGCAACGTAGTGATGTTCTACAACAAACGAGGCACTGCCGAGCAGTAGATCAAAGAGGGCAAATACGCATTGAAGTGGACCCGGTTGTCCTGTCATGATTTCGTGGATAATCAGGTTCGCTTGCAGTTGTTCGCATTGGCCTACAACCTCGGCAATTTCCTGCGGCGTCTGGCATTGCCCAAGTCGGTAAAGAAGTGGTCGCTGAGAACGCTTCGTGAGAAGCTGATCAAGATTGGAGCCAAGGTGGTGAAGCATTCGCGGTATGTGATGTTCCAGATGGCCGAAGTTATTGTGCCGAGAGCGCTTTTTCGTGAAATTCTTGAGCGAATCGGGCGATTGAGAGCCAGCCCAGGATTTGCGGGGTCAACATGACCGCCAACGGAGCGAAAATCCTGGCAGATGATGAGAAATCACTGGTCGAGGTGCGTAGAAAAAGTGCCAAGATACTGGATTTCCGCCGGATTCGCGCGTCTTGGAGCCTTTCTGGTACGTGTATTGGCCGTTTTGATGGCCAGACGTGTGGAAATCAAGGCCCCGACTTATGGTATTATTGCCCGTGTGGCATCCAGGAGTACCGATTATGAAGCTAAATGGGAAATCTCGGGTAAGGGTGCATTTTTGTCCTTGACGTTCAGGTGCATCGTTTGGTATAAATATAGTGAGTCGGGCCGTTGGAATTTGGCTTTAGGCTCTGAATTTCCGGTTCCGCGTGATCAACGGCTTGACAGGGTCTTTGAGGGAAGGAGGTAGCACCAAATCGCAAAGGAACCATCTGAAATTGGTGCCGGCGCGTGCAATGTAAGACCGCTATTCGCATCGGTCATCTTCTAAATTTCTTATTACTAAGGAGGACTGTTATGTACAGTAAATTCACCTTTTTGGCTTCTTTTGTCCTGGTGCTGGGGCTGATCGCGGGCTCGTTGAACGCCCAGTCGCTCCAGCAGGATCCCGGCCTCGATGGGATTGTGTCGGTCGAAGCCGAGAACTTCGACGCCAACGTTGAAAATGGCGGCCACGCATGGGTGCAGACCGGACCCACCGAGGGCTTTACCGGCACGGCCGGCATGTGGGCGCCAAACGGCCAGGGCGGGCACAGCAGCAATTTCCTGACCAACAGCGAGCGTCTGGATTATGAGATCAACTTTGTCAAGACCGGCATTCACTACGTGTGGATTCTGGCATGGGGCGCCAGCGGAAGCGACGACTCCTGCCATGCCGGTCTGGACGGCGACGCAACGCTTTCCAGCCAAATGAGCGGCTGGAACAACAACTACCAATGGAGCAACAACAGGTACCAGGCGGCGGGTCCATCACGGGTCAACGTGACTTCGACCGGCCCTCACACTTTGAACATCTGGGTGCGCGAGGACGGACTTATCATTGACAAGATCGTTCTGACCACCAACCCCAATTTCTCGCTCTCGGGCAATGAGCCGGGCCCGCCCGAAAGTTTCTGGGGAGCCATCTTGAACGCTCACAGTCCGAACCCCGCCGACGGCGCGCTGCTTGCGGCCACGTGGGCTAATCTCTCGTGGTCTGGTGGAGAGACTGTGGCCGCCCATGACGTGTATCTCGGTGAGAGTTTCGAGGACGTCAACAACCGCGCCGCCGAGACCTTCCGCGGCAGCCAGCCGACGCCATCGTTTGTCGTTGGATTTGTGGGAGCTCCCTATCCGGATGGCCTGGTTCAGGGAACCACCTACTATTGGCGCGTCGACGAGGTTGAGGCAGACGGCACGACCAAACATGAGGCACCCGTCTGGAGCTTCAGCGTTCCGCCGCTGAATGCGTATGACCCCAGCCCGCATGATGGGGCCGTATATCAGGATACGGATATGCCGCTGACCTGGAGTCCGGGCTTGGATGCGAAATTGCAGACCCTCTATTTCGGCGATAATTTCGAGGACGTCAACAGCGGCGCCGTGCCGGGGATCGCCAGAACGACGCCGGACTATACCCATCCGGCCCCGCTTGAGCACAGCAAGACATACTACTGGCGGGTCGATCAGCTTAATCCTCCAAACACTGTCAAAGGCGAGGTGTGGAGCTTCAGGACGTTGCCCGATATACCGATCACCGATCCCAGTCTGGTCGGATGGTGGAAGTTCGAGGCCGGCAAGGGCACGAGAGTCGTCGACTGGTCGGGTCACGGTAATCACGGCACCATATCCGGAGCGGCCAACGTGCAGTGGGTTTCCAGCACGTTCAACCTTGGGCTGGAGTTCCTGGGCGACTACCAGGGCTACGTCGAACTGCCGCCGGGAATGGTCACCACGGGCAAAGGCTCCGTTCTCATGTGGATCAACACGACTCAGGACGACGATGAAGGCATGCTCTGGTACGGAAGCGCCGAAACCTACGGTAACAGCTACGGCGGTGAAAATGAGATCCACATCAATATCGACGACCCGGGTGCAGGCGAGCTGGACTTCTTCCTCGAAGAGGACGGCAGCGGAAGCGACATTACCATAAACGGCCCCGAGGTCGGCGGCCAGGGTTGGACTCACGTTGCAGCGACATGGGACCTCGCCGATGGGTGCAGGCTGTACGTGAACGGTTTGGAAGTGGGCTCTGCGGCACACAACACGAACGTGAAAGACCTCGCGATCATCCGGCTTGGCAGTGCCGCCGAGGACAATGTGTTCTACGAGGGCATCATGGACGATGTCAGATTGTTCGACCGCGCCCTCAGCGCCGATGAGATTGTCGAAATCTTCAGCAAAGGTGAAGATCCTCGTCGTCCCGGCAGTCCGCAGCCCGGCAACAGCGCTCTGGCCACGCTTATCGAGGCAACCTCGCTTAGCTGGTCGCCCGGAGAAGGAGCGTCTGAGCATGATGTTTACTTCGGAACGGATGGAGATGCTGTGGCTAATGCCGACGCATCCGACACGAGCGGGGTCTATCGAGGTCGTCAGAGCATGACCACCTACACACCGTCGGAAGGCGTCGAATGGGCTGGCGGCCCATACTACTGGCGTATCGACGAGATAGCTAGTGACGGAACGTTCACCAGTGGCGGAATCTGGAGCTTCACTGTAGCCGACTATCTGATCGTTGATGATTTCGAGTCCTACAACGACATTCTAAGTGGAGAACCGGGCAGCAATCTGATATATGAGACATGGAAGGATGGATTTGACAATCCGACAATAAATGGCTCGGCTGCGGGTTATGTCGAAGCGTTCCAGCCCACTATGGAGGCGGGTATCGTACACGGTGGCGGTAAGTCGGCGCCGCTGCTGTACGACAACGGCACAGCACCTTTGTCGGAGATCACCGCGAACACTTCGGACCTTCCGGTTGGCCGGAATTGGACGATAGGTTCGCCGCAGACCTTAGTGCTGTGGTTCCACGGCAGCCCGGCCAACTCCGTCTCTGATCGGCTGTATGTCAAGATCAACGGCGTCAAGGTGACATACCCCGGCAATGCGGCCGACGCGGCCGACGTAAGGTGGAAGCAGTGGAATATCGACCTGGCGACTCTGGGCACAAATCTCACCAATGTCACGCAGGTGACTATCGGCCTGGAGAGGGCAGGAGCCGTCGGTGGTGCAGGCACTGTGCTAATCGACGACATCCGGCTGTATCGGACGGCACCCCCAGTTGTGGTTCCGTCGGAAGAGGTCTGGATCGAGGCAGAAGCGACCGCTTCGATCAGCGCGCCCATGAAGGTCTATGATGATCCGCTGGCATCGGCCGGAAAATGCATCGGCACGGACGTCGGCATCGGCAACGAATCCGACACTCCGCCCGCCGACGGTGTGGCCACTTACAGCTTCACGGTTCAGGGTGGAGTCTACAAGGTCACCGGTCGCGTGATTATTCCTGCCGGCGACTCCTTCTGGGTCCGAATCCCCGGCGCTGCCGATCTGACTCCGGGCGAAGACCCCGACAATCCCGGCACCGGCTGGGTGAGGTGGTCCGATCCGCCGGACGGAGACTATTGGCACTGGGAAGATGTATTCAGCGGCGATCACGCCGGAGAGACTGCGTACTGGACGCTGCCGGCCGGGACGTATACTCTGGAAATCGCTCGTCGTGAAGACGGTGCGCTTCTGGACGCCATCGTGATCTCCCGCATCGATTGAACGACAATGAGGCTGTGAATTTTGGACCACTGGGCCTATACCGGTCGATTTCGGTATAGGCCCTTTATTAGACTAAACAAAACTACCTACATAATCTCTATGGGGCAAGATTAAATAGCCTAACCATCGCGTCCAGAAAACGGAGACTGTCGAGCAGTGAAAAGTAACTTCTTTTAAGAGCTGGAAAACACCCTGATTTCCAAGTGACATCTTGGTCGAGTAGACGTAAAGCTCTATCATTTAGGCATGCTTTGTGTTCCCAGTTTCTCTTCTCTTTCGATTGAAGAGTGTCACAATATTCTGCCATGTAAAAGAGCTTTACGCCCCTCCGAGAACCGGACGTGAAGATTTCCTTCATCCGGCTCTTCAGCAAAACTCACTCAACGGACGACAGTTTATAAGTAACCACAAAAGACTCCCCCGCCACTGTTCTCCACTCTGTTCTGCACTATTGCACAATTCCTCACGGCCCCGGAAGAAGCATCGAAGAAGATACCTCCGTCGACCCAGAAGTCTACAGATACAGAGGAGTCTACCAGCCTTGAACCGGTACCTCCGGTAATCGTGAATCCATCCAGAACGGATGCGTCGGTCTCGTTGCCTTCGAATACCACGGCGCTGCCGCGGTTAGTATCAGTTGGAGTCAAAGGCGATGCCAATCGTCGATGGCACCTGCCCAGACATCGTTCCCTCAATGATTACCACGCTGTCAATGGCGCCCCAACCCCATCCACCATGGTGGTAATCAATGAAGTCCAAGGTATACATCTCATCGCCAGAGACGAGGCCGGAAAGCTCATCTTCTCCTAACGTAATAGTCTCCCAAAACTGGCTGCCACTTTCCGATCGCGCATAGAAACCAAGGTATCGCCCATCGCTCACGCGGCGAAGTGCCACACCAATGGCGCCGCTGGTAGATGAGTTCCACGGCAATGCATTCGCATCTGTGATTTCCTCGACATCCAAGTTTGGATGGGATCCTCCAATAAGACCAAAGGAGATTTGACCATTGGGATAGATCCGAAACTCGGGTGAACGAATTAGCAGCGTCTCATGCGCTTGGTCGCGGGTGTTGGTTCCGTCCGCGGCCTCGAAGAGCACAGGACCAACGAAAGACGGCGGACTGAGCGGCAAGGGGGGCACGGAATTGCCAACCGGAGGATCATCCTCGCTGATGAGCCCCAGGTTAGTAGGCCCACCGGCCGTCGTGGAACCCCAGACTTGGGTCCAGCCCTGCAGAGTCCGGTCATCAAAATTATACGTTGTGGTAGTACCGGAACCTCCGGATGCGGCAAGGGTGAGTGACAACGTAGGCCCCTTCTCGCTATCGCTAAAGTTGATGCCAAGGATCGGATTGTTATTCTGTGTCGTACCGTGGATGGCCATGGTGACCAAACCATCTCCATTGGTTCGCTCTTCCTTCAATGCGGCTACGAGATCTGCTTCCTCGAACGGACTAACACTCAGCATCTCGTGTCTGGTGGCGGTGGACGTTCCGGGAATAGTCTGGTTGTCCATGACGGCCTTCCCAAGCCAGAGTACTTTCGCGGGATCAAACGCGGCAATGGGACCTTCATTATCCGACGCCTCCACGGCGCCATATTGAGCAACAGCGATGTCATATGTGAGTGTGGTGCGATCCCAATCCGTAGGAACGTTTAACAAGGCGATTTCGACCTCATCTTCATATGCAGGCTCTATGTCAAACACACTGACCGTTGCCCCCACAATTTCGAAGCCTTGGGGCAATTGGTTGAGATCAAAGGCAAGGTAGGAGAGCAACGTAATGTGTCCCCAAATCTCAAGTAACTGGTCATCCGGTGATGGTTCCGGTTCGTCAGGATACACAGCAGCTGCGTTGCCGGTATCATAGGCTTCAACAGGAATTTTGATAGTCACAGATGCGGCAATGGAAGTGAAAGGCCCTAGGATCACTGCTACAGCAATGATGCTAGGTAACACAAAAGCAAAATCAGTGATTTTTAGCATTTTTTTCATTGTTTTTCCTCCTTCCTATATAGAATTTTTGAGTTTACATCTGTCCGTTATGTATTCATCTGCTATTTTCTTGACATTTTTCAAATGGAAATAGTCGGAGTCTAAAAGTGGTTTCAAATCGATTACATTCATTTCTTCTCACAACTCAATGGCATCGAAGCCGTTACAACGTTTTCCAAATCAAACAACCGGACAGTAGTGGTCGTTGTAGAACATCAAAACACGATTAGTATTTTGCTTTTTTGTAACCGTTTCCGCTGTTAAATGGTGTTTATGAATTATTATAGCCGCTTTTGGCTGCCAAGTGAGAATTTTTTTAAATTTTTTTACGAATCACACGGCTTACGGTACCGGGGGATACAAACAAATATCGTCAAAGTACATTTTACCTGAACCGCCAGCCTGTGGATTGCTTCTGTTTCCAAAACCAAGGCCAATCGTATTGACATTGGCCAGGTTCACGCCCTGGTCTGCAAAAGCCTGCAGGTCGATATTCCATGCCGTCCAGGCGCCTATCTGTGCGGCATTTGGATTATCGTGATTGATGACCGCACTGCCGTTAAGAACTACATACAACGTCTCAGCAGCGTTATCCGAATTGCCTCTGAACCAAATCGTTAATGTGCTGACGCCATTCTCGGTCCAGTCACGTGGATAAGTCAGCGTGTGAGTTGCCTCAGAGTTCCCAACACTGTTGTCGTAGATATACGGCATCGACTGGATGCCGCTGTGGACAATCCCTTGCTCAGCATAGGGAGGAAGGTCATTACCAACGAGAGCTCCGTTTGTCGGGATATCATAACCGTCCGGCCACGCTTCAAATATCCTGTTGCTTTCCGGGTCAGGGGGGTCAATGTCGTTGTAGGACTCAAAATCGTCCACGACAAGGAAGTTGGCTGTCGTAAAGCTCCAGAGGATGCCCGGCCACGGACTATCTGGATTGGCGTTATTGACCTCATCAATACGCCAGTAGTAGGTGGTATCCCACTCAAGCATTCCAGGATCATAGCTCTCAGCACCAAGGTCCCTGGTGCCTTTATACTCTGGCGAACTTGTATCAGCATTTTTCACGGCATCTTTATCAGTACCGAAGTATAACTGGTGCGAAGCAGCAAAGACACTCGGCGAGAAGGTAATAATCTGTGTCTGCTTTACATCCACAGCGCCATTAGTCGGATCCGGGCTTCTGACGGCGCCCTGAGTAGTAAAGCTCCAGACGTCGCCTTTATGCGTCTCGATGACATCAAACTCATCGACCCGCCAGTAGTAAGTCTTAGCCAGTTTAAGTGGGCCGGGAGGAGTATAGGTTGCAGTTCCCTGTGGGAGTCCACCGGCGGCGTTGTTCACATAGTCGAAATTGTCGCCAAAATAAACTGTGTGTAATTTTGCACCAAAGCCTGGCGTCCAGCTAAGCTGCGCATCCGGGTCTACAGACTCGGCACTATCAGCCGGGTTGGGTGCATAGGCGGTCTTAGGGGGAACCGAAAAGCTCCAGACGTCACCTTTCCATGGGCCATTCGGCTCGGTGTCATTGACCTCATCAATCCGCCAGTAGTAAGTTGTGCCGGGAACGAGACCATCCGGATAAGCAAATCCGGGAAAGCCGACAACAATAAACGTCCCTGTCTGGTTGCCTTGGAACGTACCTTCAGCGCCGTTGTTAACGTCGTCAAAATTCTCGCCGATGTACACATCGTGCGATACCGCAAAATCTCCCGCGTGCCAGCTAAGGTTTGCCCATGCAGCCTCAAGCATGGCACCATCGACCGGGGCGGGACCAAAGGCATACGGAAATCCTTCAGCACCTTCCATAGCGGCCAGTATCTCGGCCTCCGACAGGGCCCGGTTGTAGATGCGCACATCATCCATTAGGCCATCATAAGGTACCCAAGCACCTCCTATATTGTTGCCGAGAATCATAATAAAATCAGTAGCAGCAGCACTATTCTGGTTAATATTCACTGTATCAGTCTCATAGCCTTTACTCAGGTCGCCATCAATATAGACCTTCATTGTATCATTGGCTCCATTCGTTTCAAAAGCAAATGTAACAGCTACATGATGCCACTGGTCGTCGGTTACGACAACATTTGAGGTAAAACCTGCTGCGGCCCCAACGCCGTTAGCTCGCACCGTTACCGTGCCTGCTGTTTCAATACCCAGTGTCTTATTACCACTCACGTGTGCCGCCCCGGCAGGGCCCTGGCAAATAATTGCCCTTCTACCGCCCTCGGTCGTCTTCACCCAGGCCGCCCAGGTTATCTCGCCTTCATGAGCAAAACCTGCTGCCGGATTAGCATCGGGCATCTCTACTCGGTCATCTACCCCGTAGAATTCCAGCGCACCGCCTATCTTCCCAGCCACCCACTGCGGGTTGCCAAAAATGGTGCCATGATGGTTATTGCCGGAACTATCGATGGCATCGCTGTCAAGCCTCCACCAACCGATCAGATCGGGGTCAGCAGCGCTGGCCATGCTCATCAGAATTATACCAAGCACCAAAACAAAAGAAACAACATAAATCAATTTCTTACACATAATAGTCCCTCTTCAAAAAGAGTAAAAATAACTATGCTTTTGCCACACGCCAAAACACTCGTTGTTTATGAGAATTGCCAATTTCCGATGACCGATTGTCGATTTAGCATTGAAAAAAGAAAATCTTAAATTGAAACTCGCAAATCGGAAATCAAAATACTACCTCCTTCCTTATTGTAACCCAAAATCCACAGAAACCTAATTATGTGGACACAAACTATACAAATTATATTTGTATCAAATTAGCCACCTTCCCGTCAAGGAAAATCTCTGGATTATGAGTGGGTATCTATTCTTGATGTGGTTGTGTATATTAGTATAATCCTACGTATTACCCCCATTTTCACCAGTTGCAAAATGCCAGAACTCTTCGAAAAGCCACCTCTTCCAGGAGCTAAAAACACCCTGATTTTCAGGTGACATTATGTCTCCAAAATGACACCACAAATGTTGATTTTGCTTATATCGAGTCCGAATAAATGTCAATTTTTTGTGAAAATACAAATATTTATTGATAATTTTTCATTTTTTTCGGATTAAGTAGTGCGACCAGCTAAGGCTGGCGTGTTCAG
>JBGVTO010000163.1:0-7761 GCA_041862635.1 Phycisphaerae bacterium
GTCTTGCCATATGCTCCTTCCCTTCCGTTCATCTTCCGGCCTTAAAGCGATAAACCTCCTTGCTTTGGGTTATGCCCAAAGCAAGGCAGAACAACGGAATAGTTGCCTACCGGTGGGACATATGTCAGGATGGTGTATACGATGCTTTGATTTTAATCAGAAAACGCAGATTTTGCATGAACGGATTCAATTACCGGTGCGATCTCTTTAGTAATGCTGGAGAACTTTTCACCAAATCTGACTAACAAGGCATATACACAAATGTTGGTCCATACCGTTGTTCGTCAAGGTCGGCCCCAGTTACAACCTCCCCAGTTGCCTTCTTCTTTTTTGTTATTTCTGGCCCTTGAATTTTCTGACGAACTCGGCTGTTAGATCGATATACTTATATCCATGCTCAAATGTGGCTTCAATGTGGCTGAACTCTGCCAACTCATTAAAGGTGGAAATGTGCAGCCAGTCAGGATTGGAACTCATGGCTGCTTCAAAGGTTCCTCGGTAGTAGGCCCCGTCGGCCTCGTCAGGATAATTCACACCAAATTTGGTCCGATCCTTCCATCCTGCACCTTTGAAACCGCCATTCTTAGTCTTGCGTCCGGGATTCCTGGTTTCATCATAGCCCGGTGAAATTGTGGCATGGTGCTGCGCCGGCTTGCCATTCGCAAAACCGCGGGTCTTGTTGTAATCGTCGATGTGCCCACGCATGGTTTTCATGAAGTCTGCTAATTGACAATCCTCGATATCCACCAGAGTGTATTCCTCGAGGGAACGGAATGGTCCCAAGTATCTTTTTCCTTTGCCATTCTGATAGCTGCCGGACATGATAGGAAAGGCGTTGATCCCGGCTTTCTCCAGTCTATCAAACACTCCCTTCCATTCTACTGGGGTATGACCCCAGGCCGTCCAAATCATCACTACTGGGCAACCTTCCACCTTCAGCATGGCTGGATGATCCTTATACCGGTTTAGAAAGTAAAACAAGTCGTGATTCACGGTCTCCAAGGGAGCCCCGCCATGTTCGTAATCGATGGTGATCTTCAAGTTGTGAGCGGCGGCTTTTTCAAAAACGATGTCCAATATATGGTTTGGCCCATTAGCCTTGGTATCGTACCACCAGGACACGGCCAGAGCGTCAATCATGGCACGATTCATCTGCTGCATATGCTTTTCAATAATGGTAGGATCCCAGGAATTGTAGGCGCCTACCAGCGGGTGCAGGCCCTCCAACTGTTCCTTGCGGCCACCCTCGGCTCCTATTTTAATCCAATTGTTTTCGTTAAACCAGATATAGTAATAGGCCAAGACTACCTTGTCTGCAAAAGCAAAGCCCCAGGATGAGTCTGCGGCTGATGCGTAAGGACTCATGCCTGAGATCGGCCCAAAACATACCATTATGAATGACAACACCACCTTCTTCATCGTTTGCTCCTATCTTTCGTGATCTTTGCCCTCTTCAATGCGAGGGGATTAGCGACACCCAATTTCCCTGACGTATGTTGTATCCGGATAGGTTTCTCAGTTGAGACCCTATCCATATCTGCACCTTGACTTCTCTTTGTCCCCGCAGCCAACCTTGATTTCCGTGAGAATTTCCTTAGATTGCTGAGCCAAAGCTCAATTTCAAGAGTTTGACAAACGAAGCGACCGACGATATCATTTCAGTTAGTTTTTCAAGATTTGAAGATTGTACATAAACTATTTTGAAAAAACAAGGACGGGATTTTTAGGAGAGACACCCGACGGCTGCTGGACCAAGGCTGTAAAACCGCAGGTGGCTGTTCATCTTCACGATTGAATTTCGCGTAAGCTGTTTTTAAGGAGAAAGGAAATGAAGACATGGTTTGTACTGCTGAGCACGTTCCTTTATTGCTACTCGGTGATTGCCGATGATGCTGTCCTCGATTTGTCCAAGCACCTTGGGACGACGCCGGCCTTGGTCGTCGTGGTTTGCGGAGGGGATGAAGGAGACTTGCCGACGATTGCCCGGCTCGTCGAGCAAACTCCATGGACTGTTTTTTATCGGGGCATCGCCTCATCCGGGTTGGAGAAGATCCGTGATTGGGCGAGGGATCAAGGGCTTTTGGGGGATCGTGTTTATGTGATGGATGATAATGGTGCGTCACTCTGGCTGGCAGGAGATTTGGCTGACGCTGTGTGGGTGGCGCCGGGAGTGGACCGTCCGCCTTCCGAGAAAGAAATTCTGCGCGTGCTGCATCCCGGTGGTGTCTGCATCGCTTCGGGAAAGGTTGTCACCAAGTCCCCTCAAGCTGGTGTGGATGAGTGGCGCCATCCGTACCATGATCCAGATAATAACGTTGTCTCACGAGACAGGGTGTCGCGATTGCCCGGGGAGTTGCGTTTTCAGACGTATCCGGTATTTGCGGCGATGCCCAATCAGACGCTTTTTGCCGGCGGGCGGATTTTCTTCTTCTCCGGGCATATCGCATTCCACGAACGCGAAGAACAGCTGCTGAATAAACTGACGGTCCTCAACGCGTACAACGGCCTGCGTCTGTGGAATCGTCCGCTCGATCCGGACTACGTCGTGCACAACATCGCGAAGCTGGCAACCGGCAGCGAGGTGGTTTTTGCCGAGGGCGGGACTCTCTGGATGCTGGACGCGGCGACCGGGCGGGAGCGCGGCAAGTTCAGCGTTCCGGCCGAGGCAGCGGCAGCCGGCGACACGGACTGGAAGTGGATCGTACAGGAAGAGGACACGCTTTGGGCTGCGTTCGGCCCGCCGGATGCCCACGTTGCTCCCCACAAACAGAAAAGGCAAATGGGCCACTGGCCCTGGGACGTGGCTAACGAGCAGTATCGAAGCATCACTAACAACTTCGGTGCCGCCAGAAGACTGGCAGCCTTTCAGTATCCCGAGATGAAGTTGCTCTGGAGCGTCAGCGAGCCTGAGCCGTTCGACGCTCGAGCCCTGTGCATTGAGGGCAAGCGCATCTTCGAGTTGGCGCCGGGCAGGTACATGGCAGCTCGCGACGCTGCCACTGGTAAGCAGTTGTGGCGCCGCACGCCCGAAACATCCAAAGAACTCTTCAACGCCATCGGCAGTTCACTTAAGCGCCAAGGTTGGGGCTTGGGATGGGCCACCTACTGTTGTGCGCGGGCGGGCGGCGGCGTCATCTGCATCGCGGGACCGTCGTTCAAGAAAACGATCGGCATCGGCTTCGAGAAAGGCGATCTCCTCTGGACGTCTGACATCGAATCTCCACATCCGTTTTTCTTCAATGATGCACTCTATGTCGTGCCTCGCGTGGCAAATCCTGCGGCCTTCTGCCGGAAAGTTGACCCGCTTACTGGAAAGGTTCTCGACGAATTCAGCCTAGGAGTGATTGGCTCCTGCACCCGCCTTACGGTGACTCCGAACCAGTTTTACTACCGTCCAGGAGGCGGAGAGGGCAGGACCGTTTATGTGGATATTGCTGCGCGAAAGCTTGCCGACTACGAAGGCGTTGTCCGTCCTGGATGTTTTGACGGGGTGGTGCCGGCGAATGGGCGGTTGTATTGGATGCCGCTGGCTTGCGATTGCTGGCAGGTTCACGGCACATTTTCCATGGCTCCGCGCTTGCCACTGAAAGAACTAAGCACGCCAGCCAAATCGCATTCGTGGGCTGAACCCGCATCGAATGCGCCAGCGGCCCGGGACGACTGGCCGATGTTCCGAGCCAACTCGGCCGGGACGGCCACGGTTCCCGCTGCACTTGCACAAAAGGCAAGAGAGTTGTGGCGGCGACGTTTGCCGGGCGGCGACCTGACCGCCCCTGTGTGCGTCAATGGATGCGTCTTCGTGGGAGCGACGGACGGCACCGTGCGGGCCCTTGACGCCACTAACGGAGAAATCCTTTGGCAAATCTCATCCCATGCAGCTGTGCTGCACTCACCCGCCTATTGGAAAGGACGGGTGATCTTCGGCTCGTGCGACGGCGCTCTGTACTGCGTGGACGCGTCCAACGGGCGGCTGTTGGGACGTGTAGAACTGGCGCCCGAAAAGCGATTCGTCAACATTATGGACCGGCTCATGTCAGCATGGCCTCTGGGCGGCGGGGTTGTCCTGAGCGACGACGGGACCGCTTACACAGCTGCTGGAAGCACCGCCGCAGACGGTGCAGTTATCGCCGCTGTGGACGTCGCCACCGGAAGATTTCGTTGGCGGCAGGCATACACGCTTGACCGAAGGGAACCAAAACTGAGCTTCGGAGTCCAGGGGAACATCCTGTTGAAGAGCAGTACCCTGTACATCAACGGCGGCGCTCCAGTGGGAATCGTAGCACTGGACGCGCTTGACGGCGGCAATCCTCGTGTGGTCTCTAAACTCGAAGCGGGAATGGAAATGTTTCTGGAACCCAGCGACAAGCCATTGTGCACCGGCCCCGAGCTGTTCTCACACGAGCGTGCCAGGACGACTATCTTCAAGCGTCACCAAGGTCGCGTCTATTTCCAGACGTCCGGCCAGCACATTGCCCTGGTCGACGGCCGCCTTTTCTGCTCGCGCGATCCACAGGCGCTGGACCGCATTGTTGACTTGATGAACAAGGATCCGAAGACCAGCGGGAAAATCCGGGATGTGATGCAAGTGCCCCTTGACGATTCCATCCTCTGGGCAGGCACGACGAAGGACGTGTGTGGCCTGGCTGTCGGCACCGATGGACTTGTGGTCCTCCACCATGACAGCGCTGAAGGTGTTTCAATAGACGGCCGGTCGTTGTGGACCGCCCAGTTACCCGCGACCCCGGTACGGTGGGGCGTAGCGCTTACCGTGAAGGAGTGCGTGGTGACGCTTTCGGATGGACTTGTAGTCTGCCTGGTCAAAGATTCGGAGAAAAAATAACAATAACGTGTTGCCGCGTGCCGGATCGTGGACACTGCGGCTGCCAAGCTCGGTGATCGTATCAATGTACGTGCCGACTACCACCCTAAAGCCTTCCTGTAGATCCATAGCCAAACAGGCTCAGAGATAACGCACAAGCCGCGCCCCCCATTCGTTTTCTGTCATTTCGCGGGTTGACAAACATAGATCAGCGATGCCATACCCACCCTGCCGGTATGACGCAAAGTAAAGCGACAATCCATCAGCGGACATGCACGGTGAGTAGTCTGGGACTGAGCTAACCACTGAATATCGATTAGGAAATGTCCATGAAAGAGATTGAATCAAGCCGAAAACAGAAGTATTATTACTGCTAAAGGCTCTGTGCCCTTGTTGATTAAAAAGCAAAGAGAAATGCCAATTTATTAAGGCTCGGACTTTTTAGTTAGAAAGGAGCGAGAATGTTCAACAATAAAATGGCAATCAGCCTATACTTTCTCTTTTCTGTTTCAATTATTCTATTGTGCTTAATCAGTAATACCGTGCAAGGAGCTTCTTTTGAATGTTTTGCAGTAAGTGATTTAGTGAGAATTTTTGAAGATGGCTACAATTGCCCCAAACCACAAAAGTCGCTTGAGATATTTGGTATAAGAAATGAACATGTTTCGGCCCAATGTGTTATTAAAGCTAACCAGGATTTACAAAATGTCACAGTCTCATTGAGCCCCCTAAGACATATTGCACTTTCAACTTCTCTACCTACCAATGCCCTTGAATGGAACTTCGTTGGTTCTATCCCGATTGAGGAGAACACGCCGAAGTATAGAAAAACCGATTTACTTCGTACTGCTCCCGCACAATTCCCCGATTATCTGTCTGAGGATAAAGAGGTATTTATAGAGAAAGGTAATTACAGGGCGGTCTATTTGATGATAAGAATTCCTCGCAACGCTGAGACCGGCGATTACAAAGGGGCCGTGACTATAAAAACAGATAAAGCGGACACATCTTTATCTTTGCATCTGAGAATTTATCCCTTAACGCTACCCGATGAGCGGCACCTGATGGTCACGGAGTGGTATACGGCAGGTAATTTCAAGAAGTTTCATGATATTGATGCTTCGGATTCGGAACGATTCTATGAGATGCTCAGGGTATATGCTGAAAATATGGCTGAGCACAGGCAGAACGTTTTTAGAGTTAGTCTTGACTTGATTACATGCAAACAAGCTGCCGATGGTAACTTGAAATTTGATTTCTCACGTTTCGACAAATGGGCAGACATTTTTTGGAATACCGGCCATATGGACTTGCTCGAAACCGGATTTGTGGCAAGATTTGGCGAGGGCGGCTGGTCGAGCAAGGAAATTGTGCTGAGGGATTTTCGTGTTCAAATGGAATCTACCGGCAAAAGAATAATAGTTCCCGGTAAGGAGTTTCTCCCACAGTTCTTACCTGCGCTCGAAAATCATTTAAGAGAAAAAGACTGGCTTGATAAAACAATTTTTCATATTGCTGATGAGCCGTCGAACCATAATGTGATGAGCTGGAGGGAAGCTTCAGAATACGTACACCACTATGCTCCGGCACTCAGGAGAATAGATGCTATAGAGACAACACATTGCTTCGACAGATTGGAAATCTGGGTTCCTAAATTAGATCATCTCGCCACATGGTATGACGTTTTTAAGAGAGCACAGAGTCAGGATTATGAATTATGGTTCTATACCGTTGGAATTTTTCAAAAAGGCTCTTATCCAAATAAGACTATAGATGTTCCTCTTATAGAATCGCGTATCCTTCACTGGCTGAATTATCGCTTTGGATTAAAAGGATATCTTCATTGGGGCTTTAATCGCTGGACAGATGATCCTTTTGCAGCTCCTGGAAGGCACCGTGGAGACGGCTGGCATGTATATCCCAAGAAGGATGGGCTAATTAATTCCTTGCGATGGGAGCAAATGCGAAATGGGATCCAGGACTTCGAATACTTATGGATGCTCGAAGATAAGATAAGGAAGATAAAAGCCGGACTTGGTAAGCGTTTATCAATAATTGATCCGTCTCGCAGAAGCGTGGAAATAGCTTCTCAGGTGGTTAAGACAATGGACACGTACAATAAAAATCCTGACACATTATACAATGTAAAAAAACAGATCATTAATGAGCTTTTGGATTTAGACATAGCTCCCCAAATACTTGTTCAGACCAATCCGCCTGAGCATTCGACTGTGGCAAATGATAGTGCCATAGATGTTTTTGGATGGGCAGAACCTGAGACAAAAGTAGTTATCAACGGCCGGGAATTGCCTGTTTCATCAGATGGTTTATTTATAGAGAATGTTCACCTATCACGAGACAATACAATCGTAGTGGAGGCCAAACATAAGAAAGGCAAAAAGAACATTGTTCGTTCTTTCGAGGTTCTATATTAATTGGAACACAAGGGACTTGAGTATGTGTATAAAACTTAAAATAAATGCAAACAAATTATTTTCAATCTGGATGGCAATCAGCTTGCTTGGAACTTTTACTAATCTCAGCAAGGCAGAGAATAAAGCAATTAAATGGCCTTCCCACATACAGGTGGTACTTGATGCAACTAAGCCTTTAAAATATGACAGGGGCAAGCGTTTGCCGCTTTATCTCTGGCAGGCTATGGACCCCAGCCAGCTAAACGATAAAGCCTTGGAAAAGCTTGTCACAGAGTTAAATAAGCGAGGTGTAGGGCTTATTAGCTCCTGGAATCCAGGGAATCGCCAAAACAGCTTAGACCAATCCCTAATGATTGCCAAAGTACAAAAGACGTTGAATCTACGGATTAATATCAACGCCACAAGCTGCCTTTACTCTTTTTTCAACGGCGATGAACAAACAGCGCATATAGACGATGAGGGAAAGCCCTTTTGGGACGAATCATTTGGCAAGCAAAAGATGGGATG
>JBGVTO010000164.1:0-2648 GCA_041862635.1 Phycisphaerae bacterium
AACCATCGTTGGCGAAAGCAAATCCAGCACGATAGGCCACATAAACCTTGGTATGAAGCATATAGGTAAGCGTAGTGTGGGAAAACCACATGCTGCGTTTGACGAGGCGGGGACTGGAAACGTGGCATGGTCGAGATGTTGTGACACTCGCAAACGAAAGGGCGAGTTAACGGTGAACACAAAATTCGACCTACACCAACGCGCCAGTCCTCGACCCGACGACGGAGGAAATGAAATGTATCATTTAAGCGCAGAGCGAGCGGCACATCATCAAGCGCTATCTCGCCAGCCAAGGGATGATAACCTCATAATCGGGAATGGACTCCGTGTGCCACTTAAGAGTCCAGATGTCGTGAAGCCTCACTTTTCGCGTAGAACCGTCCATAAAAGTCATGTTAACACCCCTGCTATGCCTGTTGAGGCAAACCCGTGCCATGTCGTAACTCCATTCATTAAAGTTGGTTGGATCTTGCTTTTCCCACCAATCTTCAGTGGGAGTAGGAGAATCACCGTTTGCCCAGGGGCTGCCCTTTTCAGTTTTGTCTTTACTGCTTATCGGATTGGCGCAGTACCAGGTACAGTCAGAAATCATTGGGATCTCCGTTGAGTATCTTGACTGTAATTTCTTCCACTGGCGTTCAGCAGAGTTTCTCCATCCCGTCGGTGATGACGGGCCAACCGAGCAAATCCACGCGTTAAGGCCGTAACTGCCGTAATTCTTCGAGGCATCGGCACCGAACTGATGGTTTTCCATAATCTGGCCCGGACCCCATTGTTTGAACGTGGTGCCGATACCGCCTGCAGTTCCGTTTATTTTGTCGGCCGATGGGCAGAGACGAAACGCATCGACATTACCATACAAACTGCCCAGCCAAGGCATCCATCCCCCTTGACGCACACTGGTTTGCCATACGTTGGGCTCTACCCAGAATTTATCATCGTGGTCTGTGGTGTACATAAAAAAAACAGTTCCCCACTGGCGCAGGTGAGCCTTGCAGACTGCAGATTGCCCTAACTTCCTGGCCTTCTGCAGTGCCGGCATCAATATTGCCATTAGCAACGCAATAACGGAGATTACCACCAACAGTTCTATTAACGTAAAGCCGTTTTGTTTGTGCATGAACTTTTACTCTTCTTTTTCAAAGAAATACGACGAATTTCGCTGGTATGCTTATCTGCTGTGATTGTAACACACTTAATTGTAGTAAAGCAAGTTAGTACATAAAAGCCCCTTCGGTGCGGAGGGAGAGGAAAAAGCGAGATAATCCGCAGGGGCGTGAAAAGTTAAATGGTATTTTGTTTTTCAGTAGTCCTTAAACTTTCTCATCCATTGGGGCCAGTCTTCTGGTGCGACACCGCCAGCCTTGGTCCAAGGGCCGTTTGTATTATAGCTGCGATGCCATTTCAAAGTCCACAACTCCTTTAGTCCAACTCTTCTGACCGTCCAATCCAAGAAAGTGGCATTTATAAATCCATCGTGCCGGTTGATGCAGAAATGCAGCATTTCGTAATTGATGCCCAGCCACTGACCATCAAATTGAGGAGGTTCACCGCCGATGCCAGATTCGTACGGCCCACCCCCTTTCCACATGGTATCGGAGAAAATTGGTACTTTATTTCCACCTTTAACATGGGGAGTATTCCAATTCCATTTAGTTGGGCGGCCTTGAATCTCAGTCAATCCCGGCCGGCTATTAAAAGTCCAGTTATTTGACCCATAGCTGCATTCCTCCTGCAGGTTGTCTGGTCCACCAATTGCCATTTGGTAGGTGTTAAACGGACCGCCAAATACATTCGATCCCCTGCCGCTGTGGGGAAGTTTCGTGGCCATCGGGCATCTAAGGATATCTGACTTTGTCTCCCAATGAGACCTCAGCGGGTATATCCATGACCCACGTATGTTCATGCCGAGTGTGTGAAATGGGAAATAACCATTGTTATCATCACAATAGAGCGCCCAAATCTGACCCCATGATTTCAGCTGCGCCTGACAAACAACCATTTTAGCCTGTTTCTTTACTCGCTGTAGTGCGGGCATCAATATTGCCAGCAGCAGTGCAATTATAGCAATTACTACTAAAAGCTCTATTAGTGTAAAGCCGTTTCGTTTACACATAACATTTGCACTTCTCTTTCAGGATAAAGATTTTCACTGGTATGCTTATCTGTGGTAATTATAACAGACTTGGTCTCTGTAATGCAAGCTAACAATTATAAAAAGGTGCTGGTGGACCTCTTAATGCTTGTTAAAGTTAGATTGTCCTCATAGGAACAAATAATTCTATAAGAAATGCGGTGATCTTTCAAGTATTTGTGTGTGATAGATGGCTTCACATTGTGCTGCAAAAATCCCAGAATTCTTCAAAAAGTCACCTCTTCCAGAAGCTGGAAAACACACTGACTACAAGGTGACATTGTGACTCCGTTTTGTCTCCAGGAATGTTAATTTTTCGTATATCGGGTCCTAAAAAACACGAATTTTTTACGAAAATACGAATATTTTTGAAAATCTTCTGTGTAACATCGGATTAAGTAGTGCGACCAGCTAAGGCTGGCGTGTTCAGAAGGAGTTAGTCTTTCCGGGGCAGAAGCCAGAGACCCTGTAGCTTGGATGGCAGGAAGGAGAGAAATCGAACGACCTGAAGCCC
>JBGVTO010000165.1:0-30874 GCA_041862635.1 Phycisphaerae bacterium
CGGCTGCAGAACCCAGGAAGAGGCTAAGACGCCTTACGATAATCCTTTGCCTCCGGGTCAGCCCGCCTTACGTAAAATAACGAATCCCCACGAAATTCCTGACTTTACGATGGCCTGCCTTGACCTGACCGACCTGCGTGTGACGATAGACAACAGTCTGAATTATCTGCGGAAATCCTCCAGCCGACAATTCTTCCCCCTCCGCTTTGGCACGCAAAATCAAATCATCGGGGGCGAGATTACTCATACCCTCGCGGTCGACAGCCTGAACGCATTCGCCGAGCTTTTGGATTCGGGTCTGATGGGCAGGCAACTGAACGAGACAATTCGAGAGAGATTTGACGTGTATATGTCGGTGGGATGCGATGACAAAGGAACGGTGCTGTTCACGGGTTATTACACGCCGATTTTCGACGGCTCAATGTCTCGCACCGAGCTTTTTCAATATCCGCTGTACAAGATGCCCGCTGATCTCGTGAAAGGCCCAGACGGCGAAATCCTTGGGAGGCGCGGAGCAGATGGGCAGCTCGTGCCATATCCGTCACGGGCTGTAATTGAAGATTCAAGGATGCTGCGCGGTACAGAATTAGCCTGGCTGGGTGACCCGTTTGAAGTTTATATAGCTCATGTGCAAGGCTCCGCCAAGCTCAGGCAGCCCGACGGTGAACTGATTACCATAGGCTATGCCGCCAACAACGGGTATGAGTACAAAAGCATTTCCAAAGAACTGGTTAAAGACGGCAGGATAAGCAGTGAGCAGCTCAGCCTGTCCGCAATGATAGATTACTTCAAACAAAACAAAGAACTGGTCGATACATACGTCCGGCGGAATCTGCGATTTGTGTTTTTTAAAAAGGAAGATGGTCCGCCCCGGGGCAGTCTTAATGAGCCGGTAACGGCCTTTAGGAGTATCGCTACTGACAAGTCGATTTTCCCACGAGGGTGCTTAACTTTCATCTCCACTACTTTACCCCGGGCAACCGGCGGGACAGTTTCTAATCAGTTCTACAGCGGCTTTGCCCTGGACCAGGATACGGGTGGTGCGATACGTGCGGCGGGTCGTTGCGATGTTTATATGGGCATAGGCGACACGGCGGGCAAATTGGCAGGACAAACTTATCAGGAAGGCAAACTATACTACCTGTTTCTAAAATCCGCGCAAGGCAGCGAGTACTTCGCAGAGTAGTATCGGCAATAAAACCACTGAAATACTGGACAAATAAATCATGTCAGACTTCGACGGGCTCTCGTCTCGGCGAAGGCCGAAGCCAGAGCCGGGCAGTCGAGCCGAAAATTTAGACTCCCCGCTTTCGCGGGGACAAGCTTGCCCCTGTGTAGGCAGAAGGAACTTTTTGAAAAAATCCGTTATAGCCTCGGCCGGTGCAGGCCTGGGCTTGTCTCTGGAAGAGAAAATCCTGCTGGGCAAAAGAGTAGCAAAAGCAAGCAAAGCAGAGAGTGTGACTTCCGGCAAAGAGCTGCCGATGGGCAGAATTGGCAAGCTTAAGATAAGCAGGCTGATATGCGGGGGCAATCTGATAAACGGCTTTGCACACGGCAGGGATTTGATTTATGTGTCCGCCCTGCTGAGGCACTACTTTACAGATGAAAAGATTATGGAGACCTGGGAGGTGTGCGAAGAGAACGGCATAAACACTATGATATCAACCGTTAACAGACCACACGCCAATGGTAACGACCCGACCATCAGAGTCATCAATAAATACCGGAACGAAAGAGGCGGTAAGATACAGTGGCTCGCACAATGCTTTCCACAATCAAATGACCTGACCGGCAGGATAAAAATAGCGATTGATAACGGTGCCGTCGGCGCCTTTATACAGGGCCAGGTCGGGGATACCTGGACCAGGGTCGGCCGGGTTGACCTGCTCGCCAAAGCCGTTTCATTTATCAAAGAAAACGGTCTGATTGCGGGCGTTGCCTGTCACGATATCGCGGTACCGATGGCCCTGGAAAAGGCCGGTGTGGACGTTGACTTTTATATGAAGACGCTGCACAAGGACAATTACTGGTCGGCTACTCCAAAAGAAGAACGCCCTTCCACTGGACTTCCCGGCCACGATAATATGTGGTGCGTAGCGCCGGAGAAAACCATCGAATTTATGAATAAGGTCAGAAAGCCCTGGATTGCTTATAAGGTCTTAGCCGCAGGGGCTATCCATCCCAGAGACGGCTTCAAATATGCCTTTGAGGGCGGCGGCGATTTTCTCTGCGTGGGGATGCTCGATTTTCAGGTCATAGAAGATGTACTCATCGCCAAGAACATCTTAGCCAACAAACTCAACAGAAAACGCCCCTGACGGGCGTAAATTTCAGCCAAATCCGCAGGGATTTGGGATTCCCGCCGGGGAAATTAAAGAGATACGCGGAAATTGCTCCAAGAATTCTGACATAAAAGTCCTAAAAAATCCTTTTTTGACCCCACAAAACGGGATTGTTTATAAATATTCAAAAAAAATTCGTCTTTTTCTTGCTGCCCACCGATATCAAACGTATACTTTTGTGTATACAATGGTAACACAATGAGTACAAAGGACACGGCAATGAATAATGGAGCTATAATTCACGTAAGAATAGATGCGCAAACGAAATCCGAGGCGCAGAGCATATTAAGTGAGCTCGGAATGACGCTCTCCGAAGCAATTACGCTGTATCTACGGCAAATCATTTATAACAAAGGGATACCGTTTGAAGTGAAGATTCCCAACGAACTGACAATGAAAACTATTGAGAAATCGGAGCGCGGCGAAGATCTGCATGAGGCCTCGAGCGTTGAAGAAATGTTCAGGGAATTGGACAGTTGAAAATCGTCTGGACTACGCAATTTGCTAAAGACTACAAACGCGCAAAGAAACGAGGCTTGCCCCTTAAGGAAATTAAGAAAGTCGCCCAAAAACTCGCTCAAGGCGAAAAACTTGAACCCAAACACAAAGACCACTCCTTAAAAGGTTCCTTCAAAAAAGACCATAAAGAGTACCATATAAAACCGGATTGGCTTCTCATCTACCGTATCGAAGAAAATGAATTAGTATTTGTACGCACTGGTTCGCATTCCGATTTGTTCAAGTAATCGCCCAATTCTGACGGCTGTGCTGCTAGCCGGTGAAATGAAAAAGGTTTGAGGGAATTGCGGGTTTTTCACTTGTGCACTTGTGTCTTTTGCACTACATTGTGTTGAGAAGGGAGATTTGCATTATGAAGGCACTTGAAACCAGATTTCTAAAGCTGATATTGGCGGTGTTGATTATCGTGTTTGTGTTTTGGCTTATGTCATTATTAAAATGTGAGATGGCTCCACCCGCTTATTGATTAAGAATACTGAGATTGAGTCAGCGGACTCCCGCTACCCGATCGGAGTCGAGGACATGTTTCACGGGAGTGACAACCTGTGATTCGTTCCATTGGTCTTTCAAAGAGAAATAAAACCGGCATGAGTGTATGACAACAATCTTAATTATATTATCTTCGGCCACCTTTTTAATTATTTTTATTTCCAATCTCGAGATATTTTTGGTGCGAAATTCCGTTGAATATTTGCGAGAGGTCGACCCGCAGTTCGATAAAAGCGCTCCGGTTGTCTCGATTATCGTACCGGCACTTAATGAGGAAAAGGAAATCGCTGCTGCACTTCAATCGCTTCTTGGGCAGGATTATCCCAACCTGGAAATCATTGTTATCAACGACCGCTCCACAGATCGAACCGGAGAGATTCTCGACGAACTTGACCGGAACCATTCCATTCTGCAGGTTATTCACAAAAACGAGCTGCCGGACGGCTGGCTTGGAAAAAACCACGCTTTGTATATTGGCAGCACCCAAGCCCGCGGGCAGTATCTGCTTTTCACCGATGCAGATGTGGTGATGGCTCCGACAACGATTAGTAAAGCTGTGCAGTTTATGCTGGACCATAATCTGGACCATCTCGCCGTGGCTCCGGAGATGCGTGCCACAAACTGGAAGATAGATTTAATGATTGGCACGTTTATTTACTATTTCAATCTTATTACCAAGCCCTGGCGTGCCCAGAATCCTAAAAGTCGCTATTCCGTTGGAATCGGTGCCTTCAACTTGTTGAAGGCCGAGACTTATAAGGCCATTGGAACTCATCATGTGATTGCTCTGCGTCCTGATGATGATATTATGCTGGGAAGACTCGTGAAATCCCGTGGACATCGTCAGGGAGTTGTATTCGGTAAGAGGCTGATCCGTATTCAATGGTATCCCACAGTTCGAGATATGATCGACGGGCTCATGAAAAACTCCGCCACCTTCGTCAACTACAGCCTGACACGGGCTTTACTTTCCTGTCTGGCGCTCTTCTTGCTGTTCGTATTCCCTTTTGCAGCGATTTTTGTCACACCAGCTCCGGCCCGATGGTTCTATCTGGCCACTTCCATAGTAATCACATTAATATATTTATTCGCGACCGGGGAGTATCATCTTACCCGCTGGTATGCGTTGTTGATTCCATTCTCTACATGCATCCTGATATATATCATTCTGAAAGCTACTATCCGGACCCATCTAAATCAGGGAATCTATTGGCGCGGCACTTTTTATCCTCTGGACAAGATCAAGCGCTTCAAAGTTTAAGCTGACAATGCTGTATGCTTGATATTCAGGAATCTGTGCGGTAACAGCCGGTGCAACTTTCTCCAAGCCAATTAAGGCCTCACCAATAATCTGTAATTCGCGTTCCAAAGCCGAACGAAAGGCTCGGTCATTGATATAATCATCAACCGCTTTGTTGCTGGTAAATTCAAGCAAAAACTCACAACTGCTGAGCATATCGTAAAGGTATTTTTCAGGCTCATGATGCGGCATAGATTTGCCCCGGGTTTCGTTGACCTGGCGGATGAAATATGGATTACGCAGTCCGCCCGGCTCAACAAGGTCGATCGGACGAGCAAACAGCTGTTCCAGAGCACGATGCAAGTCAAAATAATTGTCAAATCGACGCTGTGTTACCTCACTATCAAATTCGACAAGAAAATCGATGTCACTGGACTTCTCAAAATCGCCCCTCGCGGCAGAACCGAAAACATCCAGCCTCTCAACATGGTACTTTTGGCACAAATCTATCAACGCTTCACGGTGTTTGTCAATTAAGCTGACCATTTAATCCCTTTTGCTTCGGTAACTGTTAATGTTGTAATACTTGCATTCTGTATCTCAAGCTTACAGTCTTACAGTACATTTTGCAAGTAATCTCTATGCCGATATTGAGCGATTCTCAATCAAAACCGCTGATACTTACTTGAAAAGTAAGCAATGATAGGTATGGTGGGAGGGCATTTTCGAGCGTTAACATAGGTAACAATTCTGCGAAGAATCCCCCGCTACTCCCTCCCCGATCGGAATCGAAGACAAGCTTTGCGAGTAAGAGACGAGGGCAGGCCCCATTAGAGCAAAAGACGCTCTAAACAATGGGGCAGGCCACATTAGAGCAGAGGACACTCTAAACAACGAGGCAAGTTCCCCGCCAACAACATGTGGGTACGAGTCAATTAAACCACCGAGGAGTAAAAGCAAAAATAATATTTTTAAAATTTTTTTAACTTCCCGCTTTAGTGCGATAAAAACCCCCTTTCCAATACAGGTACGCCATTTAAACAATAATTATAAACAAGCATTTTGTCTATTGATTGTTGGGGAGCTGGCAGTTAGAATGTTGGACTACGAAAATTTGAGTTCAGCGAGGGTAGCGGCGGCTATCAAAGAGAACTGATTGAGCAGGTAAGGAAATGGTAACCAAAAGCAAAAATGTTCGTTCACAAGGCCAAAGAATAGAGACGGTCGAGGCGACGGGTTCCGTTAGTGCCAAGTCGGATGTTAGCGGCAAACTAACAACGGTGCGCAGTATGCCGGAATCTTTGGCGGCTGAGGCGGCGGTCTTAGGCTCAATGATGATTGACCCGGAATGCATCGGGCACGTCGTCGAGCAGTTGACAGCAGACGCCTTTTATCGCATCGAGCATCGGCTTATATTCGATGCTTTGATTGGTCTTTATGAAAAAAATAAAGGCCTCGGTATAGATGCAGTGCTGCTTCGCGATGAGCTGGTCAAGCGCAACCATCTCGAAGATGTAGGCGGTGTCGAATATATTGCAAAGATTCTTGACTCTGTGCCTTCGTCGGCGAATGTGGCATATTACGCGGGCGTTGTCAAAGACAAGATGCTGCTGCGTGAGCTTATTACAGCCGCTGGTGAAATGCTCGACGATGCCTACAATCAAACCGGCGAGACTCGTGAGACACTTGACGAAGCTGAGCGGAAGATATTTGCCGTTACGGATAAAAATATAAGCGGTAATGCCATTGCATTGAAGGACCTGATTGTTCGTTCTTTCGAGCTTATCGAGAAGCGTCAGGGCCATTATGTTACAGGATTAGCTACCGGTTATAATGAGCTTGACGATTTGACCTGCGGTCTGCAGAACGGTGAGATGATAATCATCGCCGGCAGGCCAAGTATGGGAAAGACCAGCCTGGCATTGAATATTGCCGAGCATATCGGGCTGAGGGAGAATACCCCGGTAGCGATATTCTCATTAGAGATGGGCAGGCAGCAGTTGGCCGAAAGATTTTTGTGCAGCATCAGTCAAATCGACAGCCAGAAAGTCAGAAGGGGACTACTCAGTGATGAGGGTTACAAGAAGTTAGCTGACACCTGTGCAGAATTGTCCGAGGCGCCGATCTTTATCGATGATACCTCGACGCTGACGCCGCTGGAGCTTCGTGCCAAGGCAAGACGACTTAAAAGCATGCACGATATACGCTGCATTATCGTGGATTACTTGCAGTTGATGCATCTCGGTTCAGGGCGGGTTGAATCGCGTCAGCAGGAAATCACGACAATTTCAAGATATATCAAGGCCTTAGCGAGGGAGCTGAACATCCCTGTTGTGGTTTTGAGCCAGTTGAATCGAGCTCCGGAGGGCAGAGAGGGACACAGGCCGAGGATGAGCGATTTGCGGGAAAGCGGCAGTATCGAGCAGGATGCCGACGTTGTGGCGCTTCTGCATCGTGAAGATTATTATCATCGCGGTGAGCAGGATTACCAGCAGGATAATACGGCAGAGTTGATAATAGCCAAACAACGAAATGGGCCAACCGGTGCTGTGAAACTGAGGTTCCTGGAAAAAATCACACGGTTTGAGAACGCTTCCCGCGTAGAAGAGCCCGCCGGCGAAGGAGTGCCATTCTAATTAGTGAGTAGTTAATTGGTTAATTGGTGAGTTGACTACTCACCACCCACCATTTAACCAAGAGATGAGATACAAGATGCCAAATAATTCAGAAGTCAGAAAACAGAAATCAGAAATCAGAATTCCTTTGCCCTCTGTGCTCTGGCTTGTTTTGATTGTGCTTTTGAGTTTATGGTCGGGTTGTGCCTCCCGGACCAAAAGAGCTGACGTTTTAGTGCCGGACAGCGGCGGCAGAAGCATTATCAAATCGATTGATTTTGTGAACAACCGGGCGTTTAAGGACAAGACTCTGGAGAAGAAACTGGATTTTAAAGTAGGCGATTACCTTGACCCGATTCTGGCCGAAGCATACAGAAGAACCCTTGCTGAATTTCATCGACAAAAAGGATTTGCCTTTGTTGAAGTAACGCTGGATAGCGAGAAGTTACAGCAAGGCCAGGTGGTTTATACAATTAATGAGGGTCCGAAGGTCAAGATCGGATCAGTGAAGTTCAGCGGCAACGATGCTATCAAGACCTCGACACTTAAAAAGGCTGCAAAGACGAAGACGAAGAAATGGTTTTTTTGGTCGGGCTACTATATTGAAGAGGTGCCGGCTGAGGACGTAGCAAGGCTGCAAGATATCTACTACGAAAGGGGTTTTCTCGATTACAATATAACAGCAAAAAGAGAATTTGCCGACGACAGTAAAAAGGTGCATATCACTTTCGAAATTGATGAGGGGCCAATATATACTGTTGGGCAAATTTCTGTTACCGGTAATAACAACTTCGATGACCAAAAACTGCTGGAAGGATTGAAGTTAGAGCAGGAACAAGTTTATCATAAGCGAAGGGCTGATTCACACACCAAGGAGATTCTCAAGCTTTATCGGGAGAGCGGCTTTGTGGATGCTCAGGTTGAGCAGAGGCTCGATTTTGTTCCGGATGTTAATGTTGTCGATATTGAATTTTACATTATCGAGAGACAACAGTTCAGGATCGGGCGGATTGACATAACCGGCAATGAGCAGACGCAGGATAATGTCGTCCGGCATGTGCTGGACGAGTATGGTTTTGTGCCGGGCCAATTGTACAACGCTGATTTAGCTCCCAAACAAGGGGATGGCAAATTGGAAGAATATGTCCAAAGAATGACATTAGCCGAGGAGGTAATTATCAGACCCGTCTCGCCCGGCAACGGAGCAGATAACCGCAAGGATGTAAAGGTTGATATCAAAGAGGGCAAGACGGGCTCGGTAATGTTTGCCGGCGGCGTTTCGAGCGACAGTGACATAATCGGGCAGCTGGTTTATGAGCAGCGCAATTTCGATATTTCAGACTGGCCGGAGAGCTTCGGAGAATTCATTACCGGCCGAGCCTTCAAAGGCGCGGGCCAGAGTTTGAGGATTGCTCTGGAGCCGGGAACTCGAGTCAGCCAGCATTCGATTACATTCAGCGAACCATACTTTCGGGATAAACCCATAACACTCAATGTCAGAGGCTCAGACTGGGAGAGGGAAATAGAAAGGCGAGATGACAGCAGGCTATACGATGAAGGCAGAACAAAGGGGTATGTAGGGTTCGAGAGGCGATACGAGAACCGCTGGCGAAGGAGTATTGGCTTTAGAGTCGAAAATGTTGACGTCGATAACATTTATGTATATGCGCCGAAAGAGATAACAGATGTCAAAGGTGATAACCTCCTTGCCGGGATTAGACTTGGCATCGGAAGAGATTTAACGGATGACAGATTTAACCCAAGCAAAGGCTATACTTTTAATGTTGGTTATGAGCAGGTTACCGGTGACGAGACTTTTGGAATATTGAGAGGGAACATCGTAGGATACAGGACCCTTTATGAGGACCTGCTTGAGCGAAAAACTGTTTTGGCGACAAAGCTGCTTGCAGCTACCACAATTGATAATGCGCCATCTTTTGAAAAATTTTACGGTGGTGGCACAGGCGTTTATGGTATCAGAGGTTTTGAGTATCGGGGAGTGAGTACCAGAGGTCTGCAGCAAAATCTCCCTCTCGGTGTCACGCCGAAGCAGGAAGACCCGATAGGCAGTGACTGGATATTTTTGGCCAACGCCGAAGTAACCATGCCTTTGATAAGCAACAATTTTGCCGCGTTATTTTTCGTGGACAGCGCAGCGATAGACACCGGCAGCTACCGGGCTGCGGTTGGGACAGGCATACAGATACAGATACCAAATTGGTTTGGGCCGGTGCCGATGCGATTTGAGATTGCAACACCATTTATGAAAGACGACTTGGACGAGACGCGGGTTTTCAGTTTCTCCGTGGGAGGACTGTTCTGAAAGTAAATATGTAAGATTAAAGTAGAAAGGATGATTCATGAAAGCCAGGACGATGGTTTTAGGTTGTTTGGCAGGTGTGTTTATTTTGGCAATGGGTTATCCCGATGGCGGCAATCGGGACAGCCAGGCTCAGTCGAAAGGCGATACTTCCTCTTCAAAGATTGGCACGGTCAGCATTCTGAAAGTCTTTCGTGACTGCAAGAGAAGCGCCGCGCACAGGACCGAGTTTCTTACCTGGCAAGACAGAATAAGAGCGGAATTGAAGAAGCTTTCCGAAGAAATCGAAGACCAGGAAGCGGCACTGAAGGCATTTAAACAGGACAGCAGTGATTACCTGGCACAGCGCAAGGAGCTGATAGATAAGCGGGCCAGCCTTCAAGCCCAGCAGGATTTCAACAAAGAGCAGGCGATATTGAAGGAATACAGATGGAGCAAAGAACTCTATAATGACATTCTGCAAATAACCTCTGAGCTGGCCGAGCAAAAGGGCTTGGATTTGGTGTTGGAAAAGGGTGAAATCGACGTTCTTGCATTAAGTGTGAATCAAATTTCGGATACAATCCGTTCTCACAAAGTATTGTATAGTGGCGGATGTGTAGATATTTCTGATGAGGTAGTGGCTCGGCTGGATAAAGAATAATCACCTGGTAAGTGGTGAATAGTGAGTAGTGAGTGGTGAGTGGTGAGTGGACTCATCAACTAACCAATCGGTTTTTGATTCGGAATGAGGTTGACGATTGCACAATTAGCTAAGCGGCTTGAGGCCGAATTGGCCGGTAAGGTTGATACCGATAAAATCGGGAGCCGGCAGATAAGCGCTGTAGGGCCGATCGAGACGGCCGATGAGAGTGAAGTTACTTTCGTCTCAGATGATAAACACAAGGCTGTGCTTGAAGGTTCCCGTGCAGGAGCGGTTATTGTTTCTTCGCGTCTCGAAGGTTTAGACAAGCCGCAACTGGTTGTCAAAAATGTCAATGCAGCTTTAATAGAGGCCTTGAATATTTTTGCGCCTAAACTAAAAGCTGTAACCGCAGGTATTGACCCGACCGCTAAGCTCGCCCAGGACGTCAAGATAGCTGCAGGTGTGTTTGTTGGTGCGGGCGTAGTGATTAACGATGGTGTTGAAATCGGCGAAAACAGCATTATCGATAGCGGATGCAAGATAGGGGAGAATTCAAAAATCGGAAAGAATTGCCGTATTGACAGCAATGTTGTTATTTATCACAACTGCTGTTTAGGTAACAATGTGGTCATTCAGGCAAACAGCACAATTGGCTCGACCGGTTTTGGGTATTCATTTATCGAGGGGGCCCACAGACTTATTCCACACAACGGCGGGGTTGCGATTGAAGATTTTGTTGAGATAGGAGCCAACTGCTGTATTGACAGAGCCAAATTTGGAAATACTATAATAGGAGCTGGCACAAAGATAGATAACCTTGTGCAGATCGCCCATAACGTGGTAATCGGCAAGTGCTGTCTGATAGTGGCCCAAGCTGGTATTTCCGGCAGCTGCAAGCTGGGTGATGGTGTTGTGTTAGGGGGCCAGGTTGGCGTGGGGGATAATATAGAAATAGGCGATGGTACAATGATTGGTGCTAAATCCGGTGTTCACGATAGCATAGCAGCCGGACAACAGTTCGCTGGCAGCCCAGCGCTTGAAAGGAGAGAGACATTCAGAATAATCTGTTTGATGAGGCGTTTGCCTAAGATAGCAGAGCAGCTGAAGCACCTAATCAAGAGGGTAGAAAAACTTGAAGCTGCAAAAAACCATAAAGAATGAAGGTAAGATTCACGGTCGGGGTTTATTCGAGGGAAAGGAGGCGAAGGTCGTTTTTCGCCCTTCTCCCGCGAATTCGGGGATTACTTTCGTCCGAACCGATATTCCTGAGCCTGTGCGGATTAGCGCTGTTGCATCCAACCTTGCCGAGCGCAGCCGCCGCACGACAATAAAAAAAGGTTCCGTCAGTATAGAGACTATCGAGCACTGTTTGGCTGCGATTAACGCGCTTGAGATTGACAATGTGGTTGTAGAAGTTAACGGCTCTGAGCTGCCAGCCCCGGACTGCAGCAGTGCCGAGTATTTCAAGGTTCTCAAACGTGCCGAGAAGGTTGAGCAGGACGTTAGGCGGAAAGAATTTGTTATCAAAAAGCCGATTACTATTACCGCCGGTGATGCTTGCATTTACGCCCTACCGTATTCAGAAAACGGATTAAGTCTGACTTACGATCTGGATTACGGTGGGCACACGGGTATCGACAGGCAGATTTTCAGTTGTCGGCTGACGCCGGAGAACTTTGAGAACCATCTGGCAGCAGCTCGAACGTTTTTGCTTGAGGCTGAAGCCAAGCAGTTCCAGGCACGCGGAATAGGAACGCATATCAGCCCCCGCGATATTCTGGTTATCAACTCAGAGGGACCAATTAAGAACAGTTACAGATTTCCCAACGAGTGTGTCAGGCATAAGATTGTTGATTTGATTGGCGACCTTGCCTTAGTGGGTCGAGCAGTTAAAGGCAGGATTGTGGCTTATAAGAGCGGACATGCGTTGAACCAGCAACTTGTAAGGAAATTGTACGAAGCGGCGCAGCAGGAGGAGAGAATTGCCAAGTTCGGGACGGATGCACTATTGGATATTCGGCAGATTGGGAAGATTATGCCCCACAGATACCCATTTTTACTGGTGGACAAGGTAATCGAAATTGAAGGTGATACGCGAATAAAGGGCATAAAGAACGTAAGCTTTAATGAGCAATTCTTCCAGGGCCATTTTCCCGGGACTCCTATTATGCCTGGTGTTCTTATCGTAGAAGCAATGGCACAAGTGTCCGGCTTGTTGTTTGCACAGAGGCTGGAACATACGGGTAAGCTGGCAGTGCTGTTGAGTATGGATAATGTAAAATTGCGTAAATCTGTTATACCCGGTGACCAGCTTATCCTTATAGCTGAAACAAACAGATTGAGGAAAAGAACAGCACAATGTCGTTGCAAAGCGATGGTCGGCGATGCAGTGGTTGCCGAAGCACAAATCAGATTTATGCTTGTCGATGACGAAAAGGTATAGAAACAGTTTTGAGGTGTTTAAAGAATTTAGAAAGTGCCTAAAGTGAGCTAAAGTTATCTTTCACTTTAGGCACTCAAAACTTTAGCCACTCTGAATTATGAGATTGACGATTTATGGAGGTAAGAAAAAAGGCATGAGGTTGCAGATACATCCCAGTGCGGTAGTTCATAAGGATGCCGAGCTGGCCGACGGAGTTGTAATTGGGCCCAATTGCGTTATTGACGGCGGGGTTTCAATCGGGGCCGGTACGATACTTGAGGCCAATGTAGTGATTAACAAGGGTGTCAAAATTGGAGAAAATAATCATTTTTTCCCGAATTGTGTGATTGGGTGCCGGCCGCAGACGTTGCGTTTGAGTTCAGGTGATGAATTCGGCGGGATTGTAATGGGTGATGGAAACATCATTCACGAACAAGTAACCATCCATCCCGGTATTCAGCCGGGTACAATGACAAAAATAGGAAATGATGATTTCCTCATGGTCGGTTCACACATTGGACATGACTGCATACTTGAAGATAAGATTGTCATGAGTAACTCTGTGCAGATAGGGGGTCACTGCAAGATTGAGACCGGCGTTTGGTTCAGCGGTCTGGCTGGGGCACATCAGTTTGTTACCATAGGTAAGTGGTCTTTCGTGGCGGGACTGGCCGGGATTACTCGGGACGTTCCACCGTTTATGACTGTCAGTGGGCATTATCCACCGCGGGTTCGGGGTGTTAATAAGCGAGGTCTGGACCGAGCCGGCCTAAATGACGAACAACAGAAGCGAATATTCGAAGCGTACAGGAAGCTGTATCGCGAGCCGGGCACTTTGCTGGAGAACGCAAATGCTTTGGCCCAGGAGAACGGACTCGATGAAAATGTTCAGGCTATTATTGACAGCATAACCAAAAGCAGCGAGCATCAGTTCGGCAGGTATCGCGAGAAGTTTAGATGACAGACACTGACGAACACTGACTCCTAATACTGATGAACACTGACCTGTCGGTGTTAGTCCGCGTTCTCGTCAGTGTTAGTCCGTGTTCAAAGGGTATATGATGCAAAATACAAAAGTGCGAACCGCTGTTGTGGGGGCAGGCAAAATGGGGGCCATACACGCGAAGGTCTATGACCAGCTGCCGCAGAGTGATTTTGTTGCTGTGGTCGATATCGACGCCAACAAAGCCCGGCGCTTGGCCGACCAATATCACTGTTTGGCCTTTACCAATCATGCCGATATCTTAAATAAGGTCGACCCCGTTAAAAGTTCGTGGATAAAGGGGACCGGTGAGTCTTTGGTCGAGACTTTTAACGGGATTGATGCGGTAACGATAGCTACTCCAACAGTGACACATCTTAAGCTGGCAAAAGACTTTATCAAAAACAATATTGCTGTACTGATTGAAAAGCCCCTGGCGGCCAACGTCAGAGAAGGAAGAAAAATTGCAGGACTTACGAAGAAAAATAAGAGCGTCGTGGCGGTGGGGCATTCCGAGCGTTGCAATCCGGTTGTTCAGGCAATCAAAAGGCTCAATATTGAACCGAAATTTATAGAGGCCAACCGCATCAGTCCGTATCCATTCCGCTCGACCGACGTCGGGGTTGTGCTCGACGTGATGATTCACGATATAGATATTATTCTCTCCCTGGCGGCAAGTAAAATCAAGAAAATAGACGCAGTAGGTGTCAATGTTATTGAAAAGAAGGAAGACATCTGTAACGCAAGAATTATATTTGAGAACGGCTGCATTGCGAATATTACCGCTTCGAGACTGGGTCTGAAAACCGAAAGAAAGGTGCGGGTGTTCAGCCGGCAGGCTTATCTAAGTGTGGACTATTTTAAGAAGAGCGGAATTGTCATAAAGGCCGACCCAAATACTAACGTTGTTAAGTGGATACAGGAGCACAAAGAAGCTGGGGATTTTGACTTAACTACTGTGAACTGGCCGGACTTATTGCATATTGAGCAGCTTGTCATAGATGATAAGGAACCTATCCGTCTGGAGCAAGAGGCTTTTCTGCGGGCCGTTATGGACAGGGAGTTTATGCCTGAGGTCAGTGCTGAAGAGGGTCTGGCCGCACTGCAATGTGCCCAGAAGATTCTGGCATCGGTCAGAAAACATAAGTGGCACGAGAAAATAGAGTATAGCACATAGCACAGAGTGAAATATGAAAACCCCTGCAAAATCCCACAACTGACTCTTTTGGCCCCGACTACGTCAGGTCAGGTTGTCAGCTTTAGTTTGCTGACGAGCTGATGGGCCAGGCGGGTAGGTTCGGGCAGACGATATTTAGTTGTGCAGGCAAGGGTGATTTCTATCGCGTCCTTTAGCAGACATTTATTACCCACCGAGACGAAAACCGGTTTGACGTTTGTGCGCGTCCTGACTACCGCACCAATGGTTTCGTCGCTCGTGACTCGTGACTCGTGACTCGTTTCAGCTTTCCACTTTTTTTTGTCCTTAAGTAAACTATATGCCCCTTTTTGAGATGTAGGATCTTTAAACGTTCCTGTTAGTCTGCTTTTTGCACAGCCGATAGTTGGCTTATCGAAAAATAGTCCCAGATGAGCCGCAAGACCAAGCCTACGAGGATGAGCGATGCCCTGGCCATCGATGATGAATGTATCCGGCTCATTTTTGAGTTTCTCAACAGCGGCAATGCAAACAGGTGATTCGCGAAAAGAAAGCAGCCCCGGGATGTACGGAAAGCTAAGTTTTTGTTGAGCAGTTGCTGTTTCGATAAGCTCAAAGTCGGGCAGCTCCAATGGTCCCCAAAGGCCCGTTACCGCATCTGGAAACCTCAAGACAACGGCAGCAGCAAAAATCTGTTGACCATCCTTGCTGAGAGCACAATCCAGGCCAGCAATTATTTTTAGCGGTTCCTTTATTGGGGTAAATAGCACTTTGCAAGCAAGGCGTTTTTGCAGTTCTATAGCCTGCGAGTAAGACAAGTTCCAACTATGTAAATCCTTTATCCGCATAGGTTTTGTGGCTTTCTGCCCCTTACTTTGACAGCCATGAAACACTATAGACAAACGCACGTGATGACAAATTGTTAAACCAAAGTATTTTACCTTTTTGCGATGTTGTGTTACAATTGTTAGTTTGGATTATTGCCAGATTTTTTTAGCAGGAGTATGCTTAGAGTAGCAAGAACGTAAAATGGCCAAGCGAACAGAAAAAGCGATCAGGATTACAGGAGCGGCGGAGCACAATCTTAAAAATATCAATTTGGATATTCCCCGCGATAAGCTGGTGGTGATTACCGGTATCAGCGGTTCGGGGAAAAGCTCGCTTGCATTCGATACTATTTACGCTGAAGGACGGAGAAAATATGTTGAGTCGCTCAGTGCCTACGCCCGTCAGTTCCTGGAACAGATGCAGAAACCCGCGGTGTCCGAGATTACGGGCCTGCCGCCCACTATTGCAATCGAGCAGCGAAGTGCCAGCAGCAATCCCCGCTCAACGGTGGCTACTACCACTGAAATTTATGACTATTTCAGACTGCTTTTTGCACGCGTGGGTCAGCCGCATTGCTGGGTATGCAGCAAAGAGATTACAAGCCAGCATTCATCGCAGATAGTAGATTCAATTCTTTCGAAAGCCGAGGGTACGAAAATCCAGATTTGTGCCCCGCTGGTTCGCGGCAAAAAAGGTGAGCACAAAGATATTTTTGCCGGCATACAGCGCGAAGGCTTCGTTCGTGTGCGCGTTGATGGGGCTGTTTATGATGTGCGGAATGTCCCGGCTTTGAACAAGAATAAAAAGCACCACATTGCAGCGGTTGTTGACAGGCTGATAATCAAGGATTCGATTCGCGTTCGCTTAGCTGATTCCGTGGAAACGGCACTAAAACTGGCTGATGGGATACTTTTGGTGTTGGTGCAAAAGCCCGATGCGGATAAAAAAAGCAACGGCAGCAACCAGTGGGATGAGGTTATTTACAGCGAAAAGTTTGCCTGTCCAAAACATCCGCAGGCCAGCCTTGAGGAGTTATCTCCCCGTTTGTTCAGCTTCAACAGTCCGTATGGCGCATGTAAGAGCTGCGATGGTCTCGGGACGATTCTTGAATTTGACCCCGACCTGATAGTGCCGGACAAGAGCGTCTCGCTGGAAAACGGCGCAATCGATGCCTGGCGTAAGGGCGGCAAGAGAATGAATATCTTCTACAACAGGCTGGTTAAGAGGTTCTGCAGGAATATTGGAATCAGCAAGTCGATACCATTTGGTAGAATATCGAAAGAGTATGTAAGGATTCTGATGTACGGGACGACTGCAGCCGACGAGCGAAAATATGGTATGTGGTTCGAAGGCGTTATCCCGAATCTTACCCGGCGATGGGAAACGACCACCAGCGAGTATGTTAAAACCAGATTGCACAGCTACCTGTCGGAACAACCTTGTCAAAGCTGTAAGGGTGCACGGCTTCGGCCTGAGGCCATAGCTGTAACCGTTGGTGAGATGAGCATAAATCAACTGACGGCGCTCAGTATCGAAAAGGCACAGCATTTTTTCAATAAACTGAAATTAGACAAAGAGAAATCTGTGATTGGTGCAGCGGTGTTAAAGGAAGTGAAGGCGCGACTGAAATTTATGGTAGATGTGGGACTTGGATATTTGACCTTAGACAGGATAAGCAGCACCCTTGCCGGCGGTGAGGCCCAGCGAATCCGCTTAGCAACACAGGTGGGCAGCGGTCTGGTTGGCGTCTGTTATGTGCTCGACGAACCAACGATAGGTCTTCACAAGCGCGACAACGACCGATTGTTAGGGATACTAAAGCGCCTTAGCCGATTAGGCAATACAGTTATAGTGGTTGAGCACGATGAAGATATAATCAGAAGCGCAAACCATATTATTGATATAGGCCCGGCGGCAGGCGCGCACGGTGGTGAAGTTGTCGCACAGGGCAATCTGGATGATATTACCGGCTGCGAAAGTTCGCTGACAGGTGATTATCTGAGTGGTAAAAAGAGTATAGCCCTGCCGATAAAGCGGAGAGAATATAACCTGAGAAAATGCCTTGAAGTAAAGGTGGCGGCCCAGAACAATCTCAAAAATATCGACGTCACATTTCCGCTTGGTGTGTTTACGTGCGTAACTGGTGTTTCAGGTTCGGGCAAGAGCACGTTGGTCAGCCAGATTTTATTGAGGGCTTTGAGACGCCAGCTATATCGGTCCCGCGAAAAACCGGGCAAACACAAAACGGTTCTCGGCACTTCACAGATTGATAAGGTTATAGAGATAGACCAGTCGCCCATTGGGAAGACGCCGCGGAGTAATCCGGCGACATATACGGGTGTATTCGACATAATAAGAAAACTGTTTTCAATGACGCGGGAAGCGAAGATTCGCGGTTATAAACCCGGCCGATTCAGCTTCAACGTTAAAGGCGGACGTTGTGAGTACTGCAGGGGACAGGGAACCAAAAAGATTGAGATGCACTTTTTGCCGGACGTTTACGTGACCTGCCAGAGCTGCAAAGGCAAAAGATATAATCCCGAGACGCTGCAGGTTACTTACAAAGGAAAAAATATTGCAGATGTGCTCGATATGAGGATTGAGGAATCACTTGGTTTTTTCGCGAACTTCCCGACGATTGTCCGAATATTGCGGACGTTGGCCGATGTTGGTATGGGCTATATGCAATTAGGTCAGGCCTCTACGACGCTTTCGGGTGGGGAGGCACAACGGGTAAAACTTTCCGCTGAATTAGGCAAGGCAGCTACGGGACATACTTTGTATCTGCTCGATGAGCCCACTACGGGGCTGCACTTTGCCGATATTCATAACCTCTTAAATGTGCTTCAGCGGCTGTGTGATATGGGCAATACAGTAGTAGTAATCGAGCATAATCTTGACGTTATTAAGATGGCAGACTATATAATAGACCTCGGCCCCGAAGGCGGAGACGCCGGCGGTAAAGTTGTGGTCGCAGGGAAACCTGAAGAGATTATCAAAAACAAAAAAAGTTATACAGCTAAGTTCCTTAAACCAAAACTTAACGAAATTAGAAAGTGACTAAAGTGACAGCAAAGCTGTCATTCTGAGCGAAGCGAATCCCGATGTATCTGGATTTTTCGTTGGCCAGATCCTTTGGCTTCGCCTCAGGATGACACGTAAGTGTCTCTTTAGGCACTTTAGTTCACTTGCTTTCGGATTTATACAGAATACAAACAGCGAAATATTAGGCGAACGATAAAATGTGGGAGTTCCAATTAGGCAGCATTGAGGATTTAGAGCGATTGGGTAAGCGGCTTGGCGTGCGGATTGAGGCCTCTGAGGACGTTTCGATTTTAGCTGAACCCGTACGGTCCGGTAAGCTTTTAATACCGAATTCACTGGCGGTGCATCCTATGGAGGGCTGCGACGGCGATTCGCAGGGCCAGCCGGGTAAACTAACATTACGGCGATATGAACGATTCGCCACTGGGGGGGCAGGTCTTCTCTGGGTCGAGGCCACCGCGGTTGTGCCGGAAGGCAGGGCCAATCCCAGACAGCTATGGCTGCACGAAGAAAACAAAGACAGCTTTGCAGCAATGGTTAAAATGATGCGAGAGGTTGCCCCCGAACATAAGCCGGTCATTGTGCTGCAGTTGACCCATTCGGGCAGATATAGTAAGCCGCATGGTGTGGCGCATCCGATGATTGCACAACGTGACCCGTATCGAGATGCTCTGGCTCCCCAGCAAAAACCCGACACAAAGAGGAAAAGCAAGATACCCGACGACTGGCCCCTCGTGACGGATGAGTACCTCGATAAACTTCAGGATGCCTATGTCACGGCGGCACGTATAGCGTTTGAGGTCGGGTTTGATGCGGTCGATATAAAATCCTGTCACGGGTATCTGATAAATGAGCTTTTTGCCTGCCATCCCGCACCAATTGAACCGAAACGAGCGAGAGGTGTGCCGCCTTTACGCCCTGGTCTTTCGGCGGTGGACAATTGGTGCGGGAGAAAAGGTAAGTACGGCGGTTCATTCGAGAACCGAACAAGGTTTGTTCTTGAAGTCATCGATAAGATTCATAATGAGCTTTGGGAAGATGCGCCGGTTGTAACCCGCCTTGGTGTTTATGACGCAATACCGTATCCTTATGGCTGGGGCGTGGATAAAGATGATTACAGCCAGCCGGACTTAACAGAGCCAAAGAAACTGATTGGGCTTCTGCAGCAGCGGGGTGTTAATCTGATTAACATCACGGTGGCAAATCCATATTACAATCCGCACGTTGGCAGGCCTTTCAATGAGGCGATAGTCGGCGGCTATGAAGAGCCGGAACATCCGCTCGTTGGTGTAAGCAGGCTCGTCAATCTGACCGGCGAAATTCAAAAGGAATTTCCCGGCATCGCAATTGTCGGCACAGGTTATAGCTGGCTGCGGACATTGTTTGCAAACGTGGCGGCGGCAAGCAAATCCAACGGCCTGACTACCCTGGTCGGCGCAGGAAGGATGGCATTTGCATATCCGGATTTCGCTAAAGATATCATCACGAAAGGTCGGATGTATCCGGAAAAAGTTTGCGTAAGCTGCAGCGCGTGTACGCAGATAATGCGGGACGCCGGAACGACAGGCTGTGTGGTACGGGACAATGAAGTATATGGGCCGATATTCGAGCAAGGAAGGATGAGCGACAGAGACAATCTGCTCCGTCTTGCATCGGCCTGTCGAAAGTGTCAGGAGCCGACGTGTCAACTGGCGTGTCCGGCCGGTATTGAAATACCGAGATTCATCAGCTTATTCCTGGATGGTGAGGAAAAAGCCGCTTATGAGGTTCTAAGAGAAGCGAATATATTTCCTGAAGTCTGCGCCTGGCTGTGTCCGGTCGAGCAGCAATGTGAAGGTAGCTGTCTGCAGGCCTTTATCGGCGACGCCCCCATTCCGATTGCTGATATACAAAGATATCTGGCTGAGCAGGCCAATAAGAACGGCTGGTCAAAACTACGAATACCCAAAAAAGCAAGCGGAAAGAACATCGCTATAATCGGCGCAGGGCCGGCGGGTCTGGCCTGTGCAGCGAAATTGCTTGAAGCAGGACACACCGTGACAATATTCGATAAGAGCCGCGAGTTCGGCGGGATGATAGAATCAGTAATCCCATCGGACAGACAGGGTGATTCACTAAAGAGCGAGATTGCAGCTATATTCGCTGATGTGCCTAAAGACAGGATGATTTTACGCCTCGGCAAAGAATTAAACGCAGGTTTCAATCTTGATACGATTATGAAGCAAGGTTTTGACGCGGTCTTTATCGGTATGGGCCTTGCGAAATCGGTCGGCCTCAGCGATAAGGACATCGATGGCTTATGGAACGCGATGGAGTTTCTTTCCGCCGCGAAGGAGCCAGACCCCCGCCAGCAACAAGCGGGGGCAGGCAGGCTGCAGATAGCAGGCAAGCGCGTAGCGGCGACGGGCGGGGGCAATACTGCAATGGATGTGGCGGTAACGGCCAAGCGGCTCGGTGCCAAAGACGTTTATGTTATATATCGCCGGTCTTTCAAAGAGATGCCGGCCTGGAGCTCGGAACGCGACCGTGCGATAAATGAAGGCGTGCATTTTTTAATACTGACTCAGCCGCTCGCATTCAATTCCGTCGACGGCAAATTGAAGTCGATTAAGGTCTGCCCGACACGGCTGGGCGAGCCGGACCAGAGCGGACGACGCCGGCCCGAACCTATAGAGTCGAGCGCTTATGAGCTTGATATGGACTTTGTGGTCGAGGCCATCGGCCAGAGCTCGCCGGAGAAAATCAGCGAAATTCTTCCGGGTGTTGAGCTAACAAACGGGCTTATCCAAACAAAAGAAGGGACACTGGCGACATCCAGGCCGGGGGTCTTTGCCGGCGGTGACCTTGTAAGAGGGGCATCGACGGTGGTTGCAGCCGTTGCAGATGGTATGAAGGCGGCCAAAGAAATAGATGAATTTCTGAAACAATAGACTTCGATATTCTATAGAAAGGATTTTGAAAATGGCAGAACGACCCGCAGCAATTGTTACCGGAGCAAGTCGAGGTATTGGAAAAGGTATCGCAAAGGAACTGGCATCATTGGGTTATGATTTGGTGGTCAACCACTTTGACTTTACGACTGAGGGCGAACCGGATGAATCGCGCGCGGTACAAACACAAAAAGAAATCAAGGAGCTCGGAGCAAAATGCGAGAGTCTGCGAGGTGACGTCAGCAGTGCCGGGGACAGGAGCAGTTTGGTTGCTCTGGCCAAGAGCAAATTCGGCAGATGCGATATGTTAGTGAATAATGCCGGCGTCGCACCCTTGAAACGAATGGACATTCTTGAGGTGAGCGAGGCCAGCTTCGATAGAGTGATGGGAATAAATCTTAAGGGGCCTTATTTTTTAACTCAGCAGGTGGCCAACTGGATGATTGAACAGAAAAAAGCAAATCCGGAGCGGGCGTATCGGATTGTAAACACGGGCTCAATCTCGGCATATACCAGCTCACCGGCACGGGGAGAGTATTGTGTCAGCAAAGCTGGGATTTCAATGATGACGATGCTGTATGCCGACAGGTTGGCCGAATATGGCATCGGAGTATTTGAGATAAGGCCCGGCATCATCCAGACGGATATGACCAGCGTGGTTAAGGATAAATACGACAAGCTGATAGCAGAGGGCCTGACTCCGATTAAGCGGTGGGGCCAGCCGGAAGATATCGCAAAAGCGGTCGGGGCCATCGCCGAAGGCAGGCTTGATTTCTCTACCGGCCAAGTTATAAACGTCGATGGGGGCTTTCATTTAAGAAGACTGTAGGGAGTTAACAATAATGGATATTAAAAGCACAATCACGACACTATTAAGAGACGGCTTTATTCTCGTCTTTAACCAGGACAAGCTCGATATTGTCAAGACGGCCGAGGCCCTTATGAAGGCGGGGGTCAATAATATGGAAGTAACCTGCCGGATAAATAAGCCTCTGGAGAAACTGTCGCGGCTGCGTAAAGAGTTGGGCGATTTTGCGGCCGGCTCGGCAAGTTTAATTGATTCACCCGCGATGCTCGATGTTTATAACAAAGCCCATCCTCAGGACCCGCTGCCCTCGGTGCAAGAGGTTGCCGATGCCGGGGCGTGCTATCTCGTATCGGCGATTAACTTCCGTGACGAGAGCTTCGAGAAGTTCGCCGGTAAGCTCCCAATGATACCGGGATGCGGCAGCGTGACGGAGGTCGTCAGCCAGTTTTCCAAAGGAGCGAACCTCTGTAAAATATTCCCGGCCAAGCAGCTCGGCGGACCCGGCTTTGTTAAGGCGATAGACCCTGCTATTCATAAGACCATCAGCCTGGTACCTACGGGCGGAACAAATCCAACCAACATTCCCGACTATATCGATGCAGGTGTTCTGGTGCTTGGCGGCTCGTTCAGTATGATTGACCCGGCAACGCCGGGTTTGATGAGACCGGCCGTTGGCCGGGCCACAATGAAAAAAATCATCGACGAGCAGGACTACAATCTTCTGGCTAAAGAGCTGACAATCATTAAACACCTGATAGATTCACGGCGGTCGGAGAAATATCCAGATATCAACTTCACAACGGCTTCCATCGAACAGATAAGCCGAAGTACAGGCAGAAATTTCAATCTAAACTCGTGAAGCGAAATACGAGATGCAAAACGCCACTTATATTACCTTTTGGCGGCAAATTTTCTCCGTGACTCTTGTCATCTTTTCGCTGGCAGGGATGCCGTTGTGTGCGAACGCCGCGGCCTCTTCTTCGACACTAACAATCAACGCCAAGGACACCGGCTATCGGGGCATCTGGTATATGAATCAGCCGTCCGGCGATGAATACGTCTATAAGTACAGCGGAGGACTTGGGATGTACTGCGCCAAGCATAAACCGTTTGCCGTCTATTGTGAGAAGGTCAGGAAGACTTTTTTCTGTTACGGCGGAACAACCACAGACAGCAACAGAAAACTGCTGCATATGGTCTCTTACTATGACCACAAGACGGGGATGGTGCCCCGGCCTACGATACTCCTTGATAAAAAGACCGATGATGCCCACGATAATCCGGTTATATCCGTTGATGACAAGGGCCACATCTGGATATTCTCGACCTCCCACGGTACGTCGAGACCTTCGTATATCCACAGAAGCAGCAAGCCATACGATGTAAATGAGTTTGAGCTGATTAATGCAACGAAAATCACCTGCACTGGCGTAAACGCAGGCGCGAGCGAAAACAGCAAAGAAGTTCCAATGACCAATTTTTCGTATATGCAGCCCTGGTATATCAAAGGTAAAGGGTTCATCTGTTTCTTCACCCGTTACAATTATCCCGTTGACCGTACTATTTGCTCTATGACCAGCGCGGACGGCATCAAGTGGTCAAAGTGGAGTCGAATTGCTGCGATCGATAAAGGGCATTATCAAATCAGTGCTGTAAATCAAAATAAGGCTGGGACGGCGTTTAATTTTCACCCAGAGGGAAAAGGCCTAAATTGGCGGACGAATTTATACTATATCGAAACCGCCGACTTTGGCAAAACCTGGCGGAGCGCCGACGGCCAGAAATTGACGCTGCCGCTGACAAATATTGAGAATCCCGCCCTTGTCTATGATTACCGGAAGGAAGGTTCGAACGTATATTTGAAGGATATCCGCCTGGGTAAGGAAGGAAATCCGGTAATTTTGTTTTTAACAAGCAAGGGCTATGAATCCGGCCCGAAAAACGACCCGCGCACCTGGACGACGGCCCGCTGGACAGGCCGAAAATGGCAGATAAGAAAGGCTTTTGTCTCGGATAACAATTACGATATGGGCTCGCTCTATATCGAGGACAACGGGACATGGCGGATAATCGGGCCTACCGAAACCGGTTCACAGCCGTATAACCCGGGCGGCGAGATGGCTATGTGGGTAAGTGAAGACCTCGGGAAAACATGGAAAAAAGTCAGACAGCTTACAAAAAATAGTCCTTACAATCATACATACGCGCGGCGTCCGGTAGATGCCCACCCTGATTTTTACGTCATTTGGGCCGACGGCCACGGCAGAAAACCGTCACAATCTTCACTTTACTTTTGCGACAAACAGGGAAATGTCCGCATCCTGCCGCGCAAAATGACCAAAGACCTTGAGAAACCGGAGTTATTAAAGTATAAGTCGAATAATTAACTTGATTAACAAAATCACAATTTGTCCGATGCCTGCACCTGTGGTTATGCAGGCACAGGTGGGAAAAAGAAAACTATGGAAACAAAGCAATCCCGCACCAAAACAAATTCACAGAAAGATAATGTTCCTATCGAACGGAAAATAGCCCGAGCCAAACGGCGTTTTGGTGCGGGACAGACCGTTACTTTCAATCATTATAATACGGTAATTGTGGGTGCAGGGGCGGCGGGAATGAACTGCGCGGTTCACCTGTGTGAATTTATGGAGAAAAAAGGTGTTACCAATCCCAAGGATAGAATAGCCGTAGTAACCGCAGGACTAGGTCTCGGGGCATCACGGATGAGCGGCTCCGACAAGCAGACCTACTATAAAATAGGCACAAGTCCGGATGTTCCCGACAGCGCTGAAGAGTTTGCCAAAAGTCTGACAGCGGCCGGGTGCTGCCACGGCGATTCGGCGCTTATCGAGGCAATCGGCTCTCTTCGTGAATTCTACCATCTGGTTCAGGCCGGAGTCCCGTTTCCAACGGATTCTACCGGTACTTTCATCGGCTACAAGACGGACCATGACCCATACGAAAGAGCTACCTCAGCCGGGCCTAAAACAAGCAGGTTTATGAGCCAGTGTTTGCAGAAACAGCTTGAACGGTATGGTGTCAGGATTTACGACGAGCAGGAGCTCGCACATTTATTAACCATTGGCTCTGGCGAATCAAAGCGAATCATAGGCGTTCTAACGGTAGATAAGAAAAGCGCCGACCAAACAAACCATGCCATAAACGTCTTCTTTGGTGCAAACATTGTACTCGCCGCCGGTGGGCCCGGCGAGCTATTCAAAACTACTGTCTATCCGAAAGGCCAGCTTGGAATCCATGGGCTTGCGTTCAAGGCTGGTCTGATTGGAGCTAACCTAACCGAGTCGCAGTTCGGCCTGGCAAGTATCAAATTCCGCTGGAACGTTTCCGGCACATACATGCAGGCGATTCCGCGAATATTCAGCACCGACTCCGACGGTATCCAGCACCAATTGACCAACGCTGGAACAGCAGTGGCCAAAGATAGGTCGGTCAGCGAAGGCCAGCCTCCAATTGGTGCTGGAGAGAAAGAATTTCTGACGGACTTTTTCCCGACAATGAGCAAAATGGCAACGAATATATTTCTCAAGGGCTATCAATGGCCCTTCGACCCGCAGCGGATTGAGCCCAGCAACGCTGGGTCTGTAGGAAACCCGCCTTCGGCGGGGCAATCATCGTTGATAGATATTCTCGTATTCAACGAAACACAAAAAGGCAGGCGGGTATATATGGACTTCCTTAAAAATCCAATAGGCAGTGATTCCATGGATGAGTTCAGCATTGATGACCTTGAGCCGGAAGCCAGGGAGTATCTGCAAAAAGCAGGCGCGCTGCAGAAAACACCTATCGAACGACTGGCACATATGAATACCCCCGCTATCGAGATATATAAAGAGAATGGCATTGATTTATATTCGGAGCCACTTGAAATTGCGGTCTGCGCCCAGCATAACAACGGCGGCTTTGCCGTGAATAAATGGTGGGAGTCTAACATACCTCAGACTTTTATAATCGGCGAGATGGCTGGTACGCACGGGGTAAAACGTCCCGGCGGCTCGGCCCTTAACGCCGGTCAGACGGGGGGGCTGCGAGCAGCCGAATATATTGTAAATGTTTATGGCTGCGAACTGCCGGATTACTCAGATAAACAACCTGAGATTGACAAGCAGTTAAGTGACATCGTTGGGGATTTCGAGCGGTATGCAAGCCCGTCCGGCCTGGAGCCCAAAGAGGTATTGGAAGATATCCGAAGCCGTATGACTGCATCGGGGGGACATATAAGAGAGTTGAATGATGCTCAAAAAGCCCTGAAAGAAGCGGTAAGGCTCTACAAAGGCATAAAACAAAAAGGATTCAATTCAAAAGATACCAAGTCTTTCATTACATCAATCCAGGCCGAGCATCTGGCTCTGGCCAGCGTTGCGTATCTGAAGGCCGTTGTGGAATTGCTCAAACAGGGCAGCGGCTCGCGGGGTTCGCATCTTGTCCTTTCCGAAGATGGTATTGAGATACATCCCGACGTGATTGACAAAGCCACCGGCAAACCGTTAAAATTCAAACCTGAGAACGAGTCGCTAAGAAGCACTGTATTGCAGGTTGAATACGACGAAGGTTCGCCCGATTTGTTTCGGTGCAGGAACATCAAACTAAGACCTGCGCCGACAGATAGGAAGGCATTTGAGCCGGCCTGGCAGGATTATAGAGAGGGAAAAATCTACAGCAGCTAAAGTGCATTAGAAGGAGGAACTCCATGGCAATAATAGATGCAAAGCCGAAGTCAGAATGTAAGTATGACATACTCTCGTTAGGTGAAATAATGATTCGACTGGACCCGGGCGAAGAAAGGATTCATATGACCCGGCATTTTCGGGTTTGGGAAGGCGGCGGAGAATATAATGTCGCCAGAGGCCTTAAGCGCTGTTTCGGCCAAAGAGCTGCGGTTGTTACCGCCCTTGTGGATAATCCGGTCGGGAGACTGCTTGAGGATTTGATGTATCAGGGCGGCGTGAGTATGGAGTATGTCAAATGGGTCCCATACGATGGCATCGGCAGGAAAGTCAGGATTGGGCTGAATTTCACCGAGCGCGGCTATGGTGTACGGGCCGCTGTGGGCTGTTCGGACAGGGCAAACAGCGCCGCCTCGCAGCTAAAGCAAGGTGACATCGACTGGGACAGCATATTCGGCACCGACGGCATACGATGGTTCCACACCGGAGGCATTTTTGCAGGGCTCTCGCAGACGACACCCGATGTTATCATCGAGGCCGTCACTACAGCCAAAAAGCACGGTACCATAGTTTCCTACGACCTTAACTTTCGAAACTCACTGTGGAAGGATATCGGCGGCCAGAAAAAAGCAATGGAAGTCAATCGTGCTATCGCATCGCACGTTGATGTGATGCTCGGAAACGAAGAAGACTTCACGGCCGCTCTGGGTTTTGAGGTAAAAGGCACCGGCAAGAGCTTCTCCAAGCTCGACCCGACGAATTTCAAGAAAATGATCGAGCAGGTAACAAGTGAGTTTCCAAATTTCAAAGTCGTAGCCACAACTCTGCGGAATGCGAAAACAGCTTCGGTAAACGACTGGGGTGCTATTATCTACGCCGACGGTGAATTTCACGATGCCACACTCAGAACGGACCTTGAGATATACGACCGTGTCGGAGGCGGTGACAGCTTTGCCTCCGGCCTGATATATGCTCTCATGGAGGGAAAAACACCCGCTGAGGCGGTAAACTATGGTGCCGCCCATGGTGCTTTGGCAATGACTACACCCGGTGATACAACCACGGCCAGTCTGCGTGAAGTCGAAAAAGTTATGGGTGGCGGCGGCGCCAGAGTTGATAGATAGTCTGAACACGATATTCGAAAAAAGATATTTATGATTGTTCAAGCGCTTAAATGGATTGGCGGTGTTGACGGCTTTCTGGAGCTTATAGACCAGCGGCGATTACCTGCCGAATTTATTAAGCTGCAGTGCCGCTCGATAGAACAGCTTTTTGAATCAATAAAGACGCTTGCCGTTCGTGGCGCCCCGGCTATCGGTGTTTCGGCAGGATACGGTCTGGTTTTAGCTATGCAAAAGCTTGACTCTGCGGATGGTCTCGAGCAGGGACTTAAAGTTTTGGCTGAGGCAAGCGAGTATTTAGCATCATCACGTCCGACAGCGGTAAATTTGTTCTGGGCGCTGGAGCGGGTTTGTCAAAATGCCAGGGTGTTTGCGACCGGTCAGCCTCAAGCAACAGTGCAGGAATTACGCAAGGCTGTTTTGGCCGAGGCGAATGCTATCTATCGAGAAGATGTGGATATGTGCCAAAGGATTGGTCAAAACGGGGAAAGGTTTATCAAAGAAGGCGCGGGTATTTTGACGCACTGCAATGCCGGGGCACTTGCGACTGCGGGACAGGGGACGGCCTTGTCGGTGATGTTTGAGGCGCATAAAAACGGAAAGAAGTTCAGGGTTTATGCAGATGAGACCCGGCCATTACTGCAGGGCGCGCGGTTGACAGCCTGGGAGCTGAAGCAGGCGGGAATTGACGTTACAGTGATTTGCGACAATATGGCGGCTTACCTGATGAAGCAGGGTAAGGTCGATGCGGTTATAACCGGTGCGGACAGGATTGCGGCAAATGGTGATACGGCAAATAAGATTGGTACTTACAGCCTGAGCATTCTCGCCAGAGAACACGGCATAGCGTTTTATATTGCTGCGCCGTCAAGCACGTTCGATTTGAGCATAAAAAGCGGAGACGAAATACCCATCGAACAAAGGCCGGCTGACGAGATGGCGTTCTTCGGCGATAGAAAGACCGCACCGGAAGGAGTTGAAATTTATAACCCAGCTTTTGACATTACGGAGGCACAGGATATTACCGCTATCATTACCGAGAGAGGGGTAATTGAAAAGCCCAACACCAACAGTGTCTTTGAACATTTGAGTTCGCCTAAGGACGGATAACCAAGGAACTGAGCTTATGTTTGAGTCAGAAAATCAAACATCACAACCGTCCAACAAGAAGAAAGGCGTACAATCCAGCGAAGAGCTGGAGCCCCGCTGGCGAAAACGCAATTCGTACTATTATAACTGGCTGGATAAAATCTATAAATTCGTTGTTCGCCCGAACAGCAAAGTTCTACATATTGGCTGTGAATGCGGTGACCTTTTGGCGGCGGTTAAGCCGAGCTATGGTGTTGGAGTCGATGCGGATGCCGAGATGATTGAGTTGGCAAAGAAGCGATTCGACCATCTAAAATTCTATACGATGGACCCGCATGAGCTGGAGCTTGATAAGAAATTCGATTATGTTTTGATCTGCAATTCCCTTGGTCGCTGGCATGACATACAGCAGGTGCTGGAACGTATTCGTCCGTTAACTAAAAAAAGCACACGGATTGTAATAACCTATTATAATTACCTCTGGGAAGGTATTTTGAGTTTAGGCTCGCTCGTTGGAATTCGTCGGCCTTACTCATATCAGAACTGGCTTAGCGCCGAAGACATTGCAAACCTGCTCACATTGGCCGACTACGACGTTATTCGAACTACCTCCTATCTAATGATGCCGAAGCGTATCCCACCGTTGACAACTTTTTGTAATTATTTTCTTTCTTTACTGCCCGGCTTTCGTTTTTTCAATTTAGTGGAGCTTGTAATAGCCCGTCCGGCATCTGCCGCTCTGCGCGATGAGGATTTGTCTGTTTCGGTCATAGTACCGTGCAGAAATGAGCGGGGCAATATCGAAGATGCAGTGAAACGAATCCCCCAGATGGGTCGGGAAACGGAGATAATCTTTGTTGACGGCAACAGCACGGACGGCACAGCCGAGCAGATAGAACGTCAGATAGCAAACCACTCGGAAAGAAAGATTCGTTTGATTCGTCAAGGTGACGGGACTGGAAAGGGTGATGCGGTAAGAAAAGGTTTTGCCGGTAGCCAAGGAGATGTGCTGGTTATCCAGGATGCAGACCTGACAGCTCGGCCTGAAGATTTGCCGAAGTTCTTTAGAGCGCTGCGCGACGGTAAAGGTGAGTTTATCAACGGTTCGCGGCTTGTTTATCCAATGGAAAAGCGGGCTATGCGCTTTTTGAATCTTCTTGGAAACAAGTTTTTCGGCGTATTATTTAGCTGGCTGTTAGGCCAAAGATTCAGAGATACCCTTTGCGGCACGAAAATGATTCGCAGAGAAGACTATGAGCTGATAGAGGCCAATCGTTCGTATTTTGGTGATTTTGACCCCTTTGGTGATTTTGACCTTATCTTTGGAGCGATAAAACAAAACCTTAAAGTGGTCGAGGTGCCGGTAACCTATTGTGCACGAACTTACGGCAGGACAAATATAAGTCGTTTCACACATGGCTGGCTGCTGCTTAAGATGAGCTGGATAGCGTTTAAGAAAATCAAGTGGCTTGGAAAGATGCGTTAAGGCTAATGAATATGCCGAAAAGGAGCGTTCTGCCTAAACTAAAGCTTTTACCTTATCGTGAATATGCCGGTGTGGACCGCGATGACCCACTTCGATTTTATTTCTGGCCGATCATAGGCAGGATGTATCGCCGACGAATTGAACTGTGTTTAGCTGAGTGCACGGGTGG
>JBGVTO010000166.1:0-11142 GCA_041862635.1 Phycisphaerae bacterium
CAGAATTTTGCCGTCTTCGAATTGCATCTCTTCCCTCAGCGCGGCGCCCAGACCCATGACGATGCAGCCTTGTACCTGAGAAAGCAGGTTGGCGGGATTCTGGATGGGGCCGCATTCAAAGGCTTCATAGACCTGATGCACTTTTATCTCACCTCGTTTGCGGTCAATACCCACCTCCACACAGGCCGCAACCACGGAATTCTTTTCCGTCCCGCAGGCCAGTCCCACGCCTAATTCAGGAGTAACCTTTTTTCTACGTGCAGGCCAATCGAAGTGCCTGGCAACGGTCTCCAAGACGGTTCGTATGCGCGGGTTGTCGAGATGGGCAAGTCTAAAGGCAAGTGGGTCGGCCCCTGCCGCTGCAGCAAGCTCGTCCATAAAGGACTCTCGCGCAAAGTTATTAGCGGTTGCAGCAAGGCACCGATATGCACCCTGTCGTAAAGGAGAATCGGAACTGGCCGACAGGATTTTTGTGTTGGCTATATTATATGGTGTATCAATTGCTGCACCACCGGCGTTGATATTCGTGAAGTCCCAGGCAATAAGCGAGCCATTCGCATCGAGGCCACCCTTGCATTCGATTACTGCTGCCGGCCGGAAATAGGCCCAGGTGAACTCCTCGGCGCGTGTCCAGTGCACGGCCACCGGACGTCCGATGGCCTTGGCTAATCGCGCAGCTTCTTCCGCCGCTTCACCGGTATGTTTGCCCCCGAATCCACCGCCCATATCGGGTACAATAACACGGACCTGCTCGGCTGGAATTCGAAAAGTCCGGGCCAGGTCCCCTTGCACTCCCTGGGGGCCATCGACGCCTGACCAAACAGTCAGCTTGCCGTCCTTCCACTCTGCTGTCGCCGCCCTCGGTTCCATCGGAGTATGCTGAACATAGGCCACTTCGTAGGTTCGCTCCAGGACCTTTCTCGCCTCGGCAAGGCCTTTCTCAATTGAACCTCTCGTTCTTGGACGTGACCTTCCGCCTGTCCGAGCATTTTTTTTGAGATGGGAAAAAATTTCCTTGCTCGACGGTTGAGAAACGGTTTTCCAGGACGCAGTTTTTGTAAGGACCTCCAGAGCCTGGGTCGCACGAAACGACGATGGCGCAGCGCATCCGACGAACTGACCATCCCGGACAACGGCCACGTCTTTCATAGCCTTGGCTTCGGAAAGATCTATTGATTCGAGCGTAGCTCCATAAGAGGGTGGTCGCAAAATTTTTCCGTAGAGCATATTGGGGCGCACTATGTCCGAAGGATAATGGTGTGCCCCGGTCACTATGTCCCGGCTGTTCGGCCTGGGTACTGATTTGCCGAGTACTTGCCATTGGCTTACTGGTATAAGAGAGACGTCGGAGGGAATGCTTTGTTTGAAAGCCTCGGCAACGTCTTTTGATTTGGCCAAATCCGCGTAGGTGATAGCTTGTCTCGTTGTTCGGTTCGTTATAGTGCCATTGTTGACGTTTAAGGTGCTTCTGTCCACCTTCCATTGCTCGGCTGCGAGACGCCTCAGTAGCTCGCGGGCGGTTGCGGCGCCTCGGCGCACGGCGGGCACAGTGGAAGGAGTCGTCCGGCTGCCGGCTGTTCTACCATCATCAGGGACCAGAGCCGTGTCGGCCATCACCAGCCGAATCTGGTCAGCGGTAACCCGCAGCTCTTCCGCCGCTGCCTGAGTTAGTTGTGCTCGGGGCCCCTGGCCTTCCTCGACCTTACCGGTCATGACTGTAATTGTGCCGTCCCGGTTAAGGTGGACTCGCGCGGCAACGGTTATGGACCGTCCGCCCCGGCTGCGTTGCTGAGCGAGAGAGACGCCCTGCGTCACCGTTATCAGAAGCCCTGTGCCTAACATTTGCACAAAGGTGCGCCGGCTCAGTTGGATTTCAGAGCTCGGCTCCTCAACAGATTCAGAGCCTTGTAGTTCGAGCATTTCTTTGGCAAAGGTTTCTTCTATCATGGTATTTTCACCTCCGCGATTTGTGCTGCGGCACGGTGAACGGCCTTTAGTATTTTTGTATATCCGTTGCACCGGCATATGTTGCCGTTCATCCACTCGGCTATCTGTTCATCCGTCGGATGTGGGCTATTTTTAAGAAGTGCCACGGTGCTCAATATCATGCCGGGCGTACAATAGCCACACTGAATAGCGCCCTCGTCGAGGAACGCCTGCTGAACGGGATGAAGAGAATCGCCATCGGCAAGTCCTTCGATTGTTGTGACCGTTTTCTTATCCGCCATAGCGACCGGTGTCACGCAGGAGAGGGTTTGTCTGCCGTCCATCAGCACAGTGCACGCACCACACCGGCCCTCGCCGCAGCCGTACTTAGCACCGGTCAGATGCAGCTCTTCCCGGAGGACATCGAGAAGAGGGCGTGCCGGATGGGTGGTGATAGTCCTCTCTATTCCATTAACAGTCAGGGTAACCGTCACATCCATAATATTGCCTCCGTCGAACCATAAATTAACAGGACCAATATCAGCCAGGACATCATAGTTGTTCTGACTCATATTATAAAGAGGCTAAGCTGCTGTTGCAAACTTTTTAGACGATAAAACGGACAGCAATTCTCAGAAGAAAACAGAGGACAGACTCTAACTTCTGGCTTCTGACTGCTAAGGCAAAGAAACCCGGAAAAAAAACTTGGGACGGTGGTAATTTCAGCTTAGATTTGTTATAATATTGGAATTGAAAGCAAATTTAGTGAGTTGTGAGTAGTCCACTCACTAATTAACCAATCACTAATTAACCACTTGTGAAGGAGAGACTGCGATGTTAAGAAGAAAAGGTTTCACCCTGATAGAGTTGCTGGTGGTAATTGCAATTATTGCCATTCTGATGGCAATTCTCCTGCCGGCCCTCAACAAAGCCAGAGAGCAGGGACAACGCGCAGCATGCAAAGCCAACCTGAAAAATTATACCCTCGCGATATATATGTATACTACTGATAATGACGACACATTTTGTAATCCAAGCAGTTGTTATTTTTCGCAGACGGCTCCTTATCCTGTGGAGACCGGACTCATCAGTCCAATCCACCTGCGTTGGTGCAATGGAGATTTGTTTCTTAGAAACCATCCGGAATATGCGAGCCCATTTTTCCCCTATTTGCAGGATGCCCGAGCTTTCATCTGTCCAACTTTTTCCCGGATAGCCCACACTGCTTCCCAGGACCACTTTTATCAAGCCGATGCCGGCAATCTCAAGAACTATATACCCTGGTACAATTATACTATGAACGCATATCTGGGCAGTCCTAATGTGGGCGTAAAAAATTCGAGAGTAATGAAGCTCTCCGAAGTCAAGCGTCCTGCTGAGACATTTTCATTCACCGAGGAAAGTGCCTTGGTTGATACTCAATATAACGTATCCGGCCTTAACGACACATATATGGTTCCAGGTGACGATTCCATGATAGCAGGATGGCTCAGCCAAACCGGCAGCTACCGCCTCATCAAGCCCGGCCCCGAAGGCGTGGGGCAGTTCTGGGACGTTATCGCAGGTTTTCATTATGCTCCATCCGGGAACCCGATGGGAGGAAAGGGCAATTGTGCTTTCCTGGATGGACATGTTGACGCCCATGCCCGCTCGGAAACATTCCCCTTAGCCTGGCCCCACTGATTAAGACAGAAAACAGAACTTATTTCTGACTTCTGTCCTCTGACTTCCGACTTCTGTTTTCCGTCTTCTGCTCTTGCACCTGATACCCTTCTGTCCTGATAATCTGCCACCTGATTTGCCTGCCCCCTTGTTTAGAGTGCTTTATACTCTAAGGGGGTTCACCTGATAATCTAATCTCTAATTCACTAACTTCCTCCCACCAAAGACTCGGATAGTCCTAACCTTTTCTACTCTGCGAAGTAGCGCGCTACGTAGCACGAACGAGAATCCGCTCGCTTCTTATGGGCCGGTTACGGTTCTGCTTCATGTAGGACTGGCCGATACAGACGAATATCGTCAAACCACATTTCACCTGAACCACCAGCAACAGGATTACTCCTGTTACCAAAACCAAGAGTAATCGAATTGACATCGACAAGATTCACGCCCTGGTCGGCAACCTCTTGAAGGTAGATTCTCCATTCCGTCCAGGTGTCTATCAGAGCCGCATTGGGATTATCGTGGTACACCACTGCAGTCGGATCATTAGCATTGGCCAAAGCTACATACATCGGCTCAGGAGCATTGTCCGGATAACCATAGAACCATAACGACAATACTCCAACACCTTCTATAGTCCAATTCTGGCCGATTGCCAGATTAGCAATATTCGCTGTCGCTTCAGATATTCCAACAGAGTTGCCATAAAAATACCACATTGACTTTGCGCCGCCATGTGCAACGATATGCTGCCCTGGGGGATGTTCGTCAAAAATATCGACAAGAGATCCGTTTGTCGGGATGCGATATCCGTCTATCCACGTATTAAATATCCTGTTGCTGCCAGGTTGATCGGGGTCAAGGTCATTGTAGGACTCAAAATCATCCACGATAATGAAGTTGGCTGTCGTAAAGCTCCAGACAGGGCCTATCCAAGGGCTGTCGGGATTGACGTCATTGACCTCATCAATCCGCCAGTAGTAAGTCTGAGCCAATTTAAGTGGACCAGGATCATAGGTCGTAGTTTCCTGAGGGAGATTTCCAACGGCATTGTTGATAGCGTCAAAATCGTCGCCGAAGTAAACGGTATGTAGTTTCGCACCTAAACCAGCCGTCCAGCTAATGTCTGTATCCGGGTCTACCACCTCGGCACCATCAACCGGATCGGGCGCATAGGCGGTCATGGGTGGAATCCAAAAACTCCAGACATCGCCTTTCCACGGACTATTCGGCTCGGCGTCATTGACCTCATCGACTCGCCAGTAATATGTCGTACCCGGAACAAGACCATCAGGATAAGGGTGTCCGGGAAGACCAACGGTTAAATAAGCTCCAGTCTGGTTGCCTTGGAACGTGCCCTCGATTCCTTCGTTCACATCTTCAAAATTGTCACCAAAGTACACATCGTGGGACACAGCATAATCCCCCGGTGACCAGCCTAAACTAACCCATGTATCCTCCTTGACGGCTCCATCAGGTGGGCTGGGATTATAAGCAATCTTATGAGCGACAGTAAAACTCCATACGTCTCCTCTGCAAGGAGTTTCTGAATGAATATTATATACCTCATCAATCCGCCAGTAGTAGGTTTTACCTGGTACAAGACCATCCGGGTAGGCAGATCCAGGAATGCCGACAACATAATACGTTGAGGTCCTGTTGCCGCGGAACGTGCCACTGGTGCCATTGTTAACATCGTCAAAATTATCACCGACATATACCCTGTGGGAAACAGCATAAACTCCAGGCAACCAGCTAAGACTAACCCATTTATCCTCGTGTATGGCACCATCAGCTGGGCTGGGGCTCGTGGCATGCGTAGGGAGCTGCGTTGCGGGCTCAATCACATGGCCTAATGTGTTTTCCCACCATAGTCTTGGGTAATCTTCTCCTTCGTCAATCGTCCACAGACTATTGCCTTCGTTGTCCCAGCCTCCCCAACCATAGAACGTAGTCGACATCTGCATCTCAGCCGTTTTCTTAGCCATTCCGCCGGCACTGGTTACCTGCCCGCTAGTTTGAATATCCCAGAAGCAGCCTGAGATTGTACCGTCGTCATTACTCCCTACCAGACCACCAATCCAAAGATCACCAGAAACGCTGCCAGTCGAATAGCAGTTGGTGATTGTTCCACGGAAATTCCGCCCCACCAAGCCGCCGACATGTGCATCTCCTGAAACCTTGCCGATTGAATAGCAGTTGGTGATTGTGCCATTATTATTGGATCCAACCAGTCCGCCGACAAAGTCTATTGCCATAACTGTGCCTGTAGAATAGCAGTTGGTGATTGTGCCACCCCGATTGTTTCCCATCAGGCTGCCTACGATCTTATTCCCTTTAACGCTGCCTACTGAATAGCAGTTGGTGACTGTTCCATTATTATTGAATCCAATCAGGCCTCCGACAGTGTTATTTCCCGACACGCCACCCGTTGAATAGCAGTTGGTGATACTTCCCGTCCCCAGCGAGCCTACTAGGCCTCCAACCAAGTTATCTCCCGAAACGTCATCGGTTGAACAGCAGTTGGTGATAGTTCCCGTATCCAGCGAGCCTACCAGTCCACCGACAAGCGCAATTCCCCAGACGCTACCCATGGCATAGCAATTGTCTATGGGGCCGCTGTAATTATATCCTACCAGTCCGCCCACATTAACATGACCCACGACGATGACCATCGAATAGCAGTTGGATATCGTAAAGGGTGGCTTGAGATTGTTCCACGTCCTGCCATGGGTTCCCACTAAGCCGCCGACACAGTCATTTCCCGAAACAATGCCGCCTTCGACGTAACAGGTGTTGATAGTTCCATCTTCTAGGTAGCCAACGAGCGAACCGACACGATCACCTGTCTCCGCATGAATATTAGTATCAATCAATCCTAAATCTTTGATCGCTGCCCCACCACTAACGTGGCCGAAAAGTCCAATTTGATTTGTCCCTGTGGAGCTATAGGTGAAGTTTGAAATTTTATGACCGCTGCCGTCAAAGACGCCGGTAAACTCTGGGATGACAGCCATAGAGTAAGTTATAACTGATAGGTCGATATCCGCCATCAGCTTGAAGTGCTTGTCCCAGTCGTTTGGCTCGCCCCCGATGGCATTCATCTGCTCGGCTGTGTAAATCAGGTAAGGGTCATTTGGCTCTCCGCTGCCTCCGCCATATTGTGCTTGAGCTATCATGCCGGAAAAGTACAACATCACCAACAATAGAGAAATTGCCCACCGGATTTTTCGTTTTTGTACTCCCGCCATCATTTTTATCCTCCTGCTCCCCATATTTGGGCGATACGATTACCGCCTTTTTACGCAGATAACTCACAAAAGAATAAGAAGATGATTTTCAAGTGATGTTTTTCTCTAATAAAGAACTATATCACATCTCAATAAATTTTTCAACCATGATTTCGCTTGATTTTTAATGATAAATATGGTATAATACGCCTATATTAGCCAGCAGGCTAACATAAACCGCCAGTAGGCGAAGATGACATTTCAGTTTGCATGTCGTAAGCTGCAGCGCAGCAAGGACTTATAGCTAGTAGGCCCAGGGAACGAATATCCGGTTGCGGTTACGCTTCTCGTTTCGTTTATTGTCTTTCGGTTACGTCTTAAAAGACGCTTTACGCTTAACGCAACCGATACGAGCTGCGCATCCGTTTGACTAAACTCGCAACCTGATGGTCTATTTTATCTATATTAACCAAATTGACCATATTAACTAATGAACCATAACAACAATCGAGAATCGAGTCTCCAGAATCGAGTATCCGGCATCGAGAATCCAGTTATTTACGTGCCTATAAGGCACTACATTTGTCGAGAGTTCTCTACAAATCAGCCCTTTTTATGCAAAACAAACCCAATCTTGTCCGCCGTAGGTGGATTGCAAATGAACGTAAGTTCTATTTTAACAACGGATTATAAAAATAAATCCGATTGGACACTTGGCCAAAACAAACCCAAAACAAAGCCAATTTCCGAAAGGCCAAAAATGAACACAAGTCTCTATTATACAATAGATTATGAAAATGAAATCGCCTTTAGGCGAATACAAAACAAACCCAAAACAAACCCAATCAAAGCCAATCGTGTCCGCCGTAGGCGGATTGCCAAAATGAACTTAAAATCGCTTTCTAAAAAACCCGCCCACATCCTGCTTCGGATATATTTGATTCTATTCTTGACGCCTACTACGCAAACTGTTAAAGTTCCACCTTCGAACTTTGAACCTGCTTTATTATCATTAAAAAAGGAGTTCACATGGAGGTTGTAACAATGGATTGCAAGAAATTCGTCGAGGAGCAAATCTCGCAAATCAAGCAAACGGTGGGGGACGCAACGGCTATTAACGCCCTCAGCGGGGGCGTCGACAGCTCTCTTGTAACGGTGCTCGGCCACCGTGCTCTCGGAGAGCAGCTCAAAACGGTCTTTGTTGACAACGCCCTGATGCGCCAGGGCGAACCCCAGCGGGTGGTCAAGACCTTTGCGGATATGGGAATACCTGTCGAATTGGTAGATGCCCGGGAGGAGTTTCTTTCTGCTCTGGCCGGCCTGACCGACCCGGAAGAGAAGCGGCAGGCCGTTACAAATACGTTTTACGAGAAGGTCTTCGGCCGGCTCGTCAGAGAATCGGACGCGAAGTTCCTGCTCCACGGCACTATTCTGACCGACATCGAAGAGACAATAGCCGGCATCAAACGTCAGCACAATATTCTTGCTCAGCTTGGCATCGACCCTGAAGAATCCTACGGCTATTCGGTTCTCGAACCGCTCAAGACCTTGCGAAAGGATGGTGTTCGCGAAGTCTGTGAGTTTCTAAAGCTGCCGGCTGAAATCTCCCAGCGGATACCATTTCCTGGCCCGGCACTGGCGACGCGAATCGTGGGTGAAGTGACACGGGAGCGGCTGAATACCGTTCGGGCCGCAACGGCAATTGTCGAAGAAGAGCTTAAAGACAGCGGAGCGTTCCAGTATATGGCTGTATTGCTGAACGACCGCGCAACGGGAATCCGGGACAACAAACGCGAATTTGGCCAGATTATTGTTGTCCGTTGTATTGAAAGCACCGATGCGCGGACCGCAACAGCGACCGAACTGCCCTGGGATAAGCTCCAGCGTATATGTGAGCGTATTATTAATGAAATTGAAGATGTAAATCGCTGTCTATACGACTTGACTCCCAAGCCTCCTGCAACTGTAGAGTACATATAAGATACTTAGCACGGTCTACGTCTGTGGAGAGGTATTTTATTCTGGGTGTATATTTGTGCCCTGGAAATCCGGTCTTCGGAGGCTCGAAGTATCGCCCCGGCGTAACTTTTCAATGTCCCTTGCTACAATCTCTGCAATAATTCGCCCCTGTTCTGATAACGTCAGTGGCGGCTGCTGAAACCCGCCCGTCTTTTGACGGGCTGGGTTAATAGCATAGCCGATTGATTCAGCTCCCCGTTCCTGAGCTGGAGGTTCACCCCGCCCATCCGATGGGCGGGGCTCAGTTTTTTTGCCTGTAGCCCCGTCTTGTGACGGCAGTCGCTGGGGCTTGCCGGGGGCCTTTCTTCTTATTGCTGTGATTTTTCGTTGCTCGGCCAAAATCTGCTCGGCTAAGTCAAATTTCGGTATTTCACTTCGCCCATCGGATGGGCGGGGTTCACTTGCCTCCTGGATCGTACCGGCTAGTTCGGTTGGAAGGTCCCTGGTATCATTTTGTTTATTACTATTAGTCTTGCTCACCGCTACAACCTCTTCAATCGCACTGCCTTAAGGTCGATTGCCTTCTCTCCGGGAATTTCAAGAGCTTTGACACAAAGGGTTGTTCGCCCTCTGTCCAGCTTAACATTGCCGAGCCTCAGCGGTGCCCATATTTTTTCAAAGACTTCGCCGCGAGGGACACGGTCGGGGCTGGGGATGGGTTCGGGATTATGCGCTTTGCTTACCACGCCCTCCAAACTCTTCCCGCCGATTTCCACTCGCACCTTTACACCGACGTTGTCCTTCGAACAGACATACATCAACGTAATCTCAAAACGGCCTGCTTCAACCACCTCGACCGGCCACCACGGATACGCTTCGATGCTGGTCCAGTTTGTAACATAATCGTTGGCCCAGCCGGAACGGCCTAAATAACTAATCCCCTCTTTAGACGGCGGTTCCAGAAAGGCCTCGTGTCCCGGCAGCGTAACAACCGGCCAATGCGGATAACCTATATGAATAGGCAGAGGGTCAAAACCCAATTTGGTTACATCTCGAGCCATCGCTTCGTAAGCAGAGCTGAGTTTCTCGGTGACTTTCGGGTATTTCTTAGCGGCGTTTTCCTTCTGCCCCGGGTCATCGACCATATCATAAAGCTCCCAGCGCTTACCGGCTCTGACAGCCCGCCAGCGCTGTGTGCGGACCGAGCCGGGAATCTGACCAGTCCGGCCACCCGGCGTTCTAAATGTAAATATCATACGGTCAGGCCAGCTCGCAGTTTGGCCTTTGAGCAACGGCACGAGGCTCAGACCATCCTGCGGCAGCGTCTTGGGCATAGGCACGCCGCACAGCTCGATGATTGTGGCAAACAGGTCGATGTGGGCGGCAATCTGACTAATGCTGGTGCCGGGGGTGATATGTCCTGGCCAGCGAACGAACAACGGGACACGAATTCCACCTTCATGCGTACTTCCCTTTCGGCCTTTCATATCACCATTGTATCGGTCGGTATTAGGCCCGTTGTCCGTAAGAAATAGAACTATTGTATTATCGCTCAGCTCCAATTGGTCAAGGCGCTTCAGGATACGGCCGAGGTTGTCGTCGATATTTTCGCACATCCCATAGACGCAGGCGGTTTTATCATCAAGTCCCCGGGCCTTATACTTATCAAAGTATTTGTCGGGCACCTGGAATGGCGAGTGCGGGGCGTTGTAAGGTATATAGCAGAAAAAAGGCCGGTCTCTGTTCTTTTCAATGAACCGCAGCGCCGCATCGGTAAAGACATCGGTAATGTAGCCCTTGGTTTTGATTAGCTGGCCGTTTCTATCGAGCGTTGTGTCGAAGTAGTTGTTCCAGTGTCCGCAGCAGAACCCTAAGAACTCATCGAAGCCCTGTCCATTCGGATGGTAGGGGTAATGGGCACCGTTATGCCATTTGCCGAAGCAGCCGGTAGCGTAGCCTGCCTGCCTAAGCGCCTCGGCGATTGTAACTTCTTCGCTGCGCATATTCTCGTAGCCGCGCGTTACGCCGTGGGTGCCTGTGCGAAGGTTGTAGCGGCCGGTCAGCAGACTGGCACGGGTCGGGGCGCAGACGGGACTGACAAAAAAACGGTCAAACCGAGCTCCGTCAGCAGCGAGTTTATCCATAACCGGTGTATCGATTTTGTCGTTGCCGTGCGAACGAATGTCACCCCAGCCCTGGTCGTCGGTAATAATGAGGACGACATTCGGCTGTTTTCTATCGGTTGCTGTGATTTGGTTTATACCTGCACAGCTGGAAAATACCGATAGCGCTTCGGTCGAGAGTGCCAAAGAGCCGGCTTTCTTCAAAAATCCTCTTCTTGTCTGCCTGCTCATAATTCTTTACT
>JBGVTO010000167.1:0-20762 GCA_041862635.1 Phycisphaerae bacterium
TCATCTTGCTTCTTAAGATAGCACATACCCTGTCGATACATTGCCTGGGCGATGTGAGACCTCTGAGCGGAGCTGTCTGCGATTACCTGCCCATAGATTCTGATAGCCGCATCAAGGTCACCGTCAACCTGCTCGGCATACAGTCCTTCCTGCAGCAGGACAGTTGCGGCCTTGGCAAGAACGACAGAGCTAAGCAGGCCCACTGCCAGCAAAAAGATGATTGTGATGTTCTTCAACCTTTCCATAATCGTGCTCCTTTCAAATAGATTAATAAAAAATGGTTACTTTAACAGAAGCAATTATGACAACCAAGTGTTACCGTTTTGTTACGATTTTGTACTTTTTTTGTTATTTTTTATAATTCTTTATTTGCCTTTGTTCCTTTTCCTGTGCATAAAGTTGCGCAAAAAGTTCGACGCAAAAAAACCGATTTACTTCATCTTGACCGAGTGTTCCCAATTATGGTATCATTTGTCCGAGTTCCATGAGAGCTGGTGATTGCACGTAAGTGCTGTAAGCAAAAAGGACGGAGTTTCGGGAGGACAGGTCTTTCTTCCATAGGCATATCGAAGTGATGGCGGAATAAGTTAAAATTGAACATCTGACGGGGTTGCATCCAAAAGTCAGTTCGGGTATCTTAGTGATGCAAGCACGGTTCAGTATCTGCAGCTAAATAGGTTCAGATAAGAGTTCTGGGTTCAAAATACTCACAACACGAGAAAATCTAAAAAGGAGATTCGAATGGCAATGCCTGAAAGAGTCAATGGTTACCTGTTGGTACCCATGAGTATGATATGTCTAACTATGGTGACGCTCGCGAGAGCTAAAGCACCAGAAATTCTGTCAGCTCAAGCAAATTCTAATCAGATTGGTGTCTATGAAAAGTTTGAATTACGGATTGACCTTAAAGCGGAGTATAACAATCCCTTTAATCCTGATGAAATTGACCTGCAAGCGGAGTTCACCTCACCATCAGGCAAAAAATATAATGTCTGGGGATTCTATAATCCATCCAGCTGGGCCAGCCTCTGGATGGTGCGCTTTTCTCCCACTGAGACAGGCACCTGGCGATATGTGGTTTCGGTAACCGATTCCGAAGGTACTGGAAAAAGCCGTGCTGGCACTTTCACGGCGGTAGCCTCCCCACATTATGGGTTCGTGAAAATCGCGCCTAACGAGCGTTATCTCAGGTATGACGATGGCACTTCATTTTACGGTGTTGGCATGTGGTATAACGACAGCTATGAGCTTTTTAATGAAGGCAGGATTACAGAAGAAGGGCTCGACAACTTGAAGAAGCGAGGGGCAAATTTCATTAGCTTTTTCCCGACTCCTCTGGAAACGATGGGCACCGGCCTGGGACGGTACGACCAGAACCGCTGCGGCCGTTTGGACCAGCTCTTTGAATGGTGTGAGGAACGAGACATGCAAATTAGCTGGAATATCTGGTTTCATTCCTACATTTCCATGGCTGTCTGGGGTGGTGGAAACGCAAGATACAGAAACAATCCTTACAAGCTCATTAGCAACGCAACTGACTTCTTTGGAAACGAAGAGGCATGGAAATACCAGGAGAAGCTCTACCGATATATAATTGCCCGCTGGGGATACAGCCGGGCCTTGTTTCTCTGGTTTGTCGTCGATGAAATAAACGGCACCGAGGGCTGGACCGAGGGTGACCACGCCGTAGCCGAACAGTGGTGCCGCAAGATAGACAGATACTTTAACGAGAATGACCCATACGGCCGCCCGACAACTGGCAGCCAAAGTGGTGGTATAAGGCAGTGGTGGCCCGGAGGGTACAAAATCTTCGATATATCAAATCGAGAAATTTATGAGGCCCAGGGACATCCGATCCCCAAAAGCGGTAAGCTCGGACCGAACGATGAGAATCCGCTCCAGTTGAGCTATCGCAACTACGCAATCCAGACACAGAATTTATGGAATGGTTTTCATAAGCCGGCAATTATCGGCGAGTGTGGCTGGGACCATACGTATTATGAGCCGGGCATGCCGGGCTACCTTGCGATGTACCACAATGCCCTATGGGTCAGCCTGACAAATGGTTTGTGTGCGACACCTTTCTGGTGGGCGTATTCGGACTGGATTAACGATAGTGTCGTCACCAATCAAATGCTCTATTTCTCAAGATTTGTGTCGGATATCGATTTTGCAAATTTGGATTTTGAGCCTGCCGATATAACTGCGCCCAATTGTGATGCCTGGGCAATGAAGGCTGACAAGCTGATTTTCGGCTGGGTGGTCAATCCTCGTGTTAGTGTTGCCGACGAATCATTTACGATATCCGGACTGCCGGAAGGTAAGTATGAGGTTCGCTTATACAGGACCTGGCGCGGCAGGTATCTTAGGGAACAAACCGTCGAATGCCGCAACGGCAAGCTCACCTGTACAATACCGGAGTTGAAAACAACCGGAGGCCATGCCCTGCATATCGGCAACGATGTTGCCTTCAAGATAGTGCCGATATAATACCGTTATGCGCGCAGCACCTGATAGCCTTAATGAAAGGAAGAAAGAATGTTTAGCAAAGAAGTGGTAATCAAATCACACTTGTTCAATTTTGTTTTGGTAACTCTGATGCTCATTCCCTGTAGTATAAGCTTTCTCTCACAAACTGCTCTGGGAGCGGCCGAAACAATCGACCAAAATCGCATCGAATACATCACATCGCTGCTCCCTGAAAAGCCGGCAGGTTTTGGCTCGCCCATCACTGACCGGAACGCCTGGGAAAAACTGGCCAGAAACGATTCATTTCAGAGAATAATCCCCGAGGCTGAGAAACTTCTGCAATCACCTATTCCCGAACAACCTGACGAACTGTATCTGGACTTCTCCCGCACAGGCAACCGTACCCGCTGGCAGAGAGTTAGCGGCCGTCGGCGAGGAAGAGTCCGCACGTTTACGTTGGCCGAATGTCTGGAAAATAAAGGGCGTTTTATACCGGCCTTTGAAGAAATTGTCCGGGTGCTCTGTTCCGAACGCACCTGGGTCATGCCTGCTCACGACCGGGCTCTTACTAACTTCAATGGGACAAGTACGGACATTGACCTCGGTTCCTCTGCCCTTTCCTGGTCACTTGCCACTGCCGATTATCTGCTGGCCGATAAATTAAGTCCCGAAATTCGTCGGCTCATCCATGACAATCTAAATCGGCGAATCTTTGAACCTTACCAGGATATGGTGCTTGGAAAACGCAGACAGAACTGGTGGATGACCGGAACCAACAACTGGAACGCTGTGTGCCTCGCCGGCGTAACCGGCTCGGCGCTGGCTGTAATCGACTCACCTCGTCAACGTGCCTTTTTTATCGCTGCTGCAGAAAACTACTCAAAACACTTCCTCGAAGGATTCACCGACGACGGCTATTGCTCCGAAGGTCTCGGCTATTGGAACTATGGCTTTGGCTACTATATCATGCTCAGCGAAATGATTTATCAAGCCACCAATGGTGAGGTGGACCTGCTCCAAGACAACGAGGTCAAACAAGCTGCCAAATTTGGAGCAAATATCGAAATCATCAACGATGTCTATCCCGCCTTCGCCGATTGTTCCATCAATGACAAACCCAGCTCAAGACTGATGTATTTTGTCAGCCGTCGCTTCGGCTTGGCTTTGCGCTCCTGGGAGCAAATTGACCCTGTCTCTGCCGGCGGTTCATTGTATCAAAGTATGATGTATTCCTTTGGGTTCCCGCAAGGCGGGGTTCCTCCCAATTCTGCTTCTCGCCCCGTCCCGTCTTCGACGGGCGGGGCTCGCGCTCTACCTAATCAAGGTCCCTCCCAGGGCCCGGGCATCCGGTCCTGGTTTGACCAGGCAGGCGTTCTAATCTCCCGGCCGGGTCCGAATTCGTCCTCGCGTCTGGCCGTTGCCCTCAAAGGCGGCCACAACCAGGAACATCACAACCACAACGATGTTGGCTCATTCGTTGTAGTATTGGATGATAAACCACTTTTACTTGATCCTGGAGGGGAAGTTTATACCGCCCGCACATTCAGCTCTCGGCGTTACGAAAGCAACGTCCTTAATTCCTTCGGCCATCCCGTCCCTATTGTCGCCGGTAAATTGCAGCAAACCGGTAGAAAAGCCCAGGGCCGCGTGATTAGCCGGACCTTTACAGATAGCACCGACACACTGGTCCTGGATATTTCTTCTGCCTATGATGTGCCGGAGCTCAAAAAGCTCGAACGTAAATTTGTCTATTCCCGCATCGGTTCCGGTTCTTTATGTGTAACTGACGAAGTTACTTTCTCCCAACCTTGCGACTTTGGTACGGCCTTGATAACCTTCGGCAGTTGGAAACAATCCTCTCCTAATTCTCTGATAGTCTATGATTCCCAAAAGGCGCTGCATGTGGACATAAAAGTCACCGGTGCTGATTTCGAAATCCAGCCGGAAACTATTCAGGAAGATGTCAGCGCCCGAAAAAAACCCACCCGATTGGGTATCAATCTGACCCGACCTGTAACATATGCCCTTGTTTCCATTACAATAACCCCAACAGAATAATCCAGCAACAGGAAAGGAGATACAGATGGTTGACCGTATTCCGCAGTCCACAGGATGCCTTGCGGCAGATGCCTTTCGGCAGAAGCGACGCAGTTTTTTAACGAGCCTTGCAGCCCTGGGTGCGGTCCCCAGCCTGGGTGCTTATGCTAAGGTCGTGCCCACTATAGAACCACTCGGATATGCGGGCCAAAGCAAGCGAGCGGATTTGAAAATCACAAAGGTTGAAATCCTCCAGGTGACAGGAAAAACCAAGAGAAAGGTCCTCTATCTGAAAGTCCATACTAACGGGGGTCTGGCGGGTCTCTATGGCCCAATCGACAACGAGGCGGCGATGTTTGTTGACTGGTTCTTCAAGCGAAGCCTGATCGGACAGGACCCACTGGCATACGAAACATATTGGGATCGGATGTTCCGAGCAAGTCGGCACTCACGCGGCAGCCACTATATTATGGGCCTCAGTGCCGTGGACAATGTCCTCTGGGATCTCCGCGGCCGCATCTTCGGTCTGCCCGTTTATCGACTCCTCGGTGGTTCCCGCAAGACGGTTAGGGCCTATGCCAGTTGTCTGGGGTTCTCGCAGGAACCGTCGGCGCTGCGTGCGAAAGCACGAGAGCTGAAGCAACAGGGGTATCGACATCAGAAGTGGTTTGTGCGGGACCGCGGCCCTAATCATGGCCCAGAGGGTGTTGAAGAAGATGTGAAAGTTGTGCGTCTGCTCCGGGAAGCCGTGGGGGACGATGTGGACCTCATGTTTGATGCGTTCTGGAAATGGGACCTTCAATATGCCCTGGCCTGGGCCAGACGGGCAGAGCAATATCGTCCGCGCTGGATAGAAGAGCCCTTCCAGACAGCCAACCTGGATGCGTTCATCGAGCTAAGCCGCGAAACCTCGATCCCGGTGGCCACAGGAGAGCATTTCTACGGTCGCTGGGACGTACACAAGTTCCTCAAGGCCGATGCAATCATGGTGGTTCAGGCCGATCCGGAATGGTGTGGCGGAGTAAGTGAGCTGGTCAAGATATGTACGCTGGCATCGGTTCATGGAGTGAATGTGATCCCGCACGGCCATAGCCTCCACGCCGCCATGCATGTGGTCGCAAGTCAGCCGATAGAGGTTTGTCCCCTCGTGGAGTACCTGATTCAGAAGATGCGTGGTTACTACGATTTCGAGAAACACCAGCCCAGGCCCGTGGACGGGATGCTGGAGCTTCCGGACAGGCCGGGTTTTGGGATTGAGCTGGACGAGTCCAAAATCGAAGACCTCCGGCCGGTATCGTGGCAGCAAACCTGATTCGGCCCCGCACCAAAACGCAGTTCGAAGGGCGCTAATATCGTCTCGAGAGAAAGAACCACTTAGCTCGGCTCCGTTTTGGTGCGGGATTCTTTATCCATCCGGTTCAGGCATACAGAGATGGACCAGTCAGCCAGAAGTCAGAAGTCAAATTCTGTTCTCTGTCCTCTGTTCTCTCGGGTGGAACTATGCAGACTTGCCCCCACTTGTTGCTGGCGGGGACTGGCTGTGCTGCCCGGGTTTTAGTCCGAAGGACTCCTTACGGAGGATGACCCATACGACCACTTGAGCAATCAGACCAAGAGCAAGAACAATGACGGCGAACCAGTAGGGCCAGTAGATTCCGAAGTTTCTGGACAGGTACCCCCCGGCCCCGGAGCCGACGATAACACCGAGTGACAGGGTGACTTCGTGTATTGCCATCTGGGAGGAGCGTTTTTTGCTGCTGCAGGCACCGTAATAGAGGTGAGAGCTGTAGGCAAAGCCGAAGCCGGAGCCCATAATCACGAATGCGGGGACAAAGGCCCAGAGCGTGCGGCCGAATATGATCAGCACAAGAGAAAGGGCAAGGACTATCTGAACGCAGAGAAGCAGCACTGGTTTGAAATGCCAGAAGCCGAGGCGGCCTGCGCTGGTTAAGACAAGGAAGTTGCAGATTCCAAATATCGTGATAATTATCCCGAACTGTGTTTCCGAAAATCCCATACCGGTAAACAGCAGTGCAAACTGCGAACGTGACACGCCCAGGCAGGCCCAGGAGCAGAACAGCCCAATGCGGGCCATCCACTTTAAGCACAATAGCAGCCCCTTGTCAAAGGAGATTTCCGGTGCATCGACCGGTCTAACGGAAGCAGCGGTTCCGGCGGACCCATCATGGGCGAGACAGAGCAGCAGAAAGCAAATCGCAAGACACGCCACACCAACCACTATCGGTCCTAAAGTGCTCATATCTACGAGAACACCACCTATCAGAGGACCTATGATTGCGGCTGCAGACCACATGCCGTTATAGGTTCCGAGGCGGCGGTTCAGGATAGCGCCCTCGTAGTCGGCCGAGACCCAGCTCATTAGAAAAGGCCAGAAGAGTGACATTGCTGCTCCGGCGAGTGTGCCTGCGGCAATCATCGTCCAGATAAGGGTGGGTTTACCGAGCTGGTTGTGGGCTATTGCGGAGTAAACCACAACGACCATCACGACGGTTGCCAGGAACATAGCGGCGGCGGCTGTGCGGGTTGTATGCCGGGGATTGATATGACCCAATATCACTGCGGCAAACAACAGGCACAACATATAACCGAGCATGTTGGCGGCCCAGATGTATCCGACGTGCTCTTCGGTTCCGCCAATGTTGCGTATGATAAACGGCATGGCCGTCCACAACACGCTTAGACTTATAGCCATCACAAATGCTGCCCCGTATAAAGGCCAGACATTTGCGAGAGCTTGACGAACGCGTTTGGAAAACGTTTGTTTCATAATAATCCGAAGGGCTCCTTTCGGAGAACCCAGAAAAACACAGCATTATACTGCGATGGGTAGATATCGCCATAGTATAAATGTAGAATTCTTGCTTTTTTGGTGCCCCCGTTCTTGCTTTCGCACCTGTGCCTGCGCACCTGTGTCGAGGCAAACACAGGTGCAGGCAAGAAAGCAAGGGGATGCCGATGTCAGAAGTCAGATTATCTGTCCTCTATTTTCTTTCCTTTGCGGGCCTGCGGTTGGCTATTCGTACATACGGGCAGGACATAAATCTGTCTTAATCTGGATTTTTCTCCTCAATAAACGCTTTTGCTGCTTTACCCCGTTAGAAATATTTCCTTTTCCTTGCTCACCCCGTTAGAGGCCCGAAAGGAAAAGGTTCTAACGGGGGCTCACTCGGAGTTTCTGAATTTCTAACGGGGTTTATCTCCCACGATCCATCTGAGACGCTTTATAATCCATTGCGTTTCTTCTTCAAAGCCGACCTTTGAGCCGCGACGAGCCAGCGGCTCGGCGGGTCGGTAAAATTGTAAAAGATTGCGATAGCGGCTAACCACATCGAATCCGATACTGTATTGAAGCTTGCGCAGGCAAACCGGACAAAGGTGCATAGGTCGGGAATCGCTTTCTTTCAAGTGGTTGGACCCGTTAAGAGAGCACCTGAAGTATATACAATGTTTTAAACCGAACATGTGGCCTGTCTCATGGGCTAAAACTTTGCAGCTTCGTCGAAGGAGAACTTTTTCATAGTCTTTCCCCCGCTTCTGGCCATAAAAGGCAGGGTCGTAACGAGCAAAACTATAAACTCCAACCCGCTCGCGAAGCGAAGCTTGTCCGAATACAAAATTCCATGAAGGCTCAGGATAAAGGTCTTCCATAGTAATCGCCAGTACACAAAAAGCATCTGAAGGTATATTCCTTTTTAGAATAGCTAATACGTCACCGGTTAAGATTTGTCGGTTTCGGGTATATGGATTGGTTCGTGTTGTGATATTTTCGCCGCTGAGGGATAGACTTGGAAGCGTCTCCACTTGCAAAGAAAAATAAGCACCGGCATATTCTTGCAATCTTTCCGCTAAAGGAATTTTTCCTTCACGAAATTCACCAAGAGGTTGCAGATAAATTTTCCTGCGGATTTTGTCCGGCCGGTTCGGCTTCGACTTCACAAACTCATCAAATCTCTGTCCGGTCTCTCTATGCACTGCCAGCCAGTCGCCCGGTTTCGGGATGTGTATGGGTTTGAAATCGCCACCAGGGTCCAATGTCTTCCTGAGATTATCCGAAAGTTCCTTGGTTGACCCGATAGCTTTGAGTATCTCTGAAGCAGTGGGTGGTTTGAAATTCATGGCCAAAGTCGCTAAGAAAGCCAAAAAAACCGTGATAGGAAAAAAGGTCGACCTCATACTGCTCAACCGGCATCAATTCACAGAACATATCGTAATAAAGTTATCCCTGTTCAGTTTATGCGTCAAGGTCAAAAAAGCTCTTTTGTATATCTTCAGTTTCCAGCAACGGATAAATAACTCCGGTCTCGGTTGCGATGGCATAGGGTGTTAGCTTATGGATTGAGAGCTTGCCCGGTCCTACTATATGGATTACTTCTATACCTCGTGCAACGAGATAATCAGCCAGAAGTTTGCGATGGCATTTCCAATAAAGCTTCTCTGCACACATAATAGCAGTACGCAATGTTGCAGCGGTTGACAGAAGCTCCTGAACAGCCGTGCGGAATTCATCCGTGCCCATATGGTCTGCATAGTTGCGGAATCCGGGACTTTTGAGCCCAATATTGAGAGACTTGTCATTTTTTCCAGTATGCCTGCGGCCTCCCAGGGCTTCCAGCCACTGGTACTCGATGTCTTCGTTCGCCAACAGTTCACCCAAAAGCCGGTGGTTGAAATGCGGAAATTTTCGCGAGCTTGGATATCGTCTTATGTCAGCCACGAGGCAAATTCCGAATTCCTTAAGAAGCGATGCAAAATCCTCGAAAGAGAGATTAGAATGGCCAATCGTGTATATTCGTAAGGTTTTTTGAGTTCCGGTTTCCATTCATTTTCAATGAAGTATATGAACATTGCCTATTCGAACACGTTTCAATCCTGCTTCTGTTGCAGCTTCAAGGCAGCTTTCCGCCTGCTTCCATGACGTTGGAGGCATATCTGTCATAAGGAAATCACCGTGAAACCCAAGAAGAGCATACGGTATGTTTGAGTCCAGATTAACAATGAACGATGCTATCGCTTCGATTTCTTTGGCATCAATGTAACCTGGCACCAGTAGTGTGCTGGCAACAAGAGGCGGTGGTTCCGGCCTTTCCGAAATGTGCCTGGCTGCCGCAGCAAAGTTTTCAAACGTACGGCTATTATCAACGCCGCAAAGAGCGCGATGGATATTGGCATCCATAGCTTTCAAATCGAACTTGATACAGCCACCACTTTCTACAGATAAACTCATCATCTCATCGAGCAGCTCCGGGCTCATAGAGCCGTTTGTCTCCCAGCAGATCCGTAATATCCTATGCCGGTTCTGTTTGCGTGCCAGTCTTGAAGCCGCCAGTGCATGAGGCAATTGACACGTCGGGTCACCACCAAAAAAGCAGATGCACGAAGTCTGGGCGGTAACTGCTTCTGCAAGTTCGGCAGCAGTGCGTGTTTTGTTCATTATGGAACGCTCTCGATAATGCCAATTCTGGCAGAACAGGCAATTAAATGTGCAGGCTTGATAGAATACCGCCAGATTCACGTAGCCCTGCTCCGGGCCGGGTCTGTACGACCATTGAGGGTATCCGGCACTACTTCCCCCCGCGCATACCCAATCTGCAACACAGTTGGTTGGAAGCGGGTCATTATACCATGAAACCGCAGCCTCCGCTGGAGTGCCACCTTTCAAACGCCCATTTTCATTTCTCCGCACACCACAATAACCTCGCCCACCAACCGGAATTTGGCATTTGTTTCGGCAGAGCCTGCATTGAATTCCTTCTGGATCGGATGGAGGTGAAGGGGGAAGGTTAAATTGTTGACGGCTTCGGGCATGGATTGCTTCAAGCTCGGCCAGAGACTTCTTGTCCGCCTTGCGAATACACTCAACGCAAAGCGACAACACTTTAGCTGTTTCTTCTGAGACCTTGCCACATTTCTTACAAATAGCCATGATATGGCAGCCTTATGTCTAAAGTCTTCGGAACAAGGGATTGGCCCTCGAACTTACTTTGTTCTATCGTTTCATCGGAGAAAATTATTCGATCCGGAATTTCTTCTCCTTTAGGCCTCCTTGGCCATTCAATTTCAAGGCAGCACCAATTTTCGTTCCTCTGGTGTGATTTGTCTTTCTGATGGCAACTGCCGCCCAGCCACGGAAATTGGTGCTTCCCTACCTATGTTTTAGATTCCAGCGAAGCCAGATCCTTTCTATATAAAGCGATCTTGTTAGCGCCGTCCACCACTGTAATTTTAACATCCGGCTGTTCGGCAAGCCAGTTATCCACGACCGCTTGCGGCTCATGCGCAGGATGCAAGTGCGCTGCTTTGATAAGGTCGTTATTTATCTCCGAGTACATCCAGATTCGCCGCAACCGCTGGATTAGTCTGGCAAACTTATATGGCTTGTGACTATATAGCTTATATTCGCTCTCAATTGATTTTAGTATCTCGTCAATCGGCGCGGTAAGACGGTTGTAAAAATTCTCCATCGTTTGTTTCTCACCAATACCGTTTGGACACGCTGCCAGGAAAAGTATCTCGCCGCCATCCTTGACAGCACTTTTTGTTAGCTCAAGGGCTCTCTGGGCGATGTAAAATGTTGTGTCATTTGGCAATCCACCGGGTGAAACGACAAGCCGTTTGACCGGCGTTACAGTATGCGTATTCCTCTCATCGATTATAGTAAAGGCCTCGCTGCTGACCCCATCAACGAGCCCAAACTGTGCCCAATGTATATTTCCCGAGGTGGTAATAGTAGCAAGCGCATAGACCGGCCTATTCTTTATAATCAGCCGCATTCCCTCAAGCTGGTCCTCCGCAAGTGGATTATTTCTTCTACTTCTATCTCTATGCCATGGATGGACGCCGAATGTTGATTTCTCGTCAAGTGCCAGACTGTGATTTTGCTCTGCTGTCTCGTATGCACATATCCCGGGTACAAAGTTCTTTATCGGATTCGAATATCCCGCAAAATAGTGGACCTTCATATCCGAGAGCACCAAAAAAACCTCGGCATCGTCAGCCAGGATATTGAACATAATCTCCGTGCCGTGCTGTGTACGACCTGCTTTCACGAATCTGTCGTGCTCGCAGTCATGGGTATGTATCTCAAAGTTATCAATACCTGTTTTCTTGGCAGCTTTTTCTATTTGCTCTATAATTCTATTGTTTTCCTGAGTTTCGGGATTGTGCGTTCCGGTACAGATCAAGAATCGTACAAGCGAGCTTCTTCGGAGCAGACTAAAGAGCTGTCCGAAAATATCGTCAAATGGCTCATCGCGGGTGCCGTCGTCCATTAGCACACAAACTCGCCTGCCGGTAATTTCGTCTCGAAAATTTTCTACATCCTTGTTTGCCATCACTTGACGTAGAAGCGTTAAATTGTCCGCTTTTTCCTCATCCTGCCATGGTCGTATAACTTGCCCTATGTTGGCTTCGGGAATTTGCAGAGAGCAAAGAGCTTTGCCATAGTGAAGATCTACTTTCATAGCTACAATCACCCCTTAGGTGTTAGATACTTATGCTAAAATCCCGCTTCGCGGGGATCTTGTGAGCACTCGCTATCAGCTACTTTCTTTATCGGCTTTTTTCAAGATTTCCAGTAATTCGTCCTCTGTCAATTCGATTGGATTACCTTTCATACTGCTCGACCTTTTGGACTTCGCTACTATCTTTGGGAAATCCTGTTCTTTCAATCCGAACTCAGCCAGCGATGGCACTTTTAATGCTGCGCAAAGACCTTGCACCCATGCGACACCATCAGCCGCTCGTGCGGTAGCCTTGCTGGTCAGCAGCTGGGCTACCTCATCATACCTTGCAAGTGCTGCCGAGTTTGCTTCGCGGCTCTGTAATGCCCGCACATTGACGTCCATAACAAACGGCAAGAGCCGAGCACATATAGCTCCATGGGGAGCGGAAATCATACCGCCCAACGGGCCGGCAAAGCCATGCACCGCCCCTAACTTCGCGTTAGCTAAGCCTAATCCGCTAAAGAGACTTGCTAGGGCCATGTCCTCACGGGCGGTTTGATTGCCACCATCATCATAAGCTCGACGTAGAGAACGCCCGGCACGTTTCAGGCCCTCTCGGCAGATACTGTCTGTCAGCGGATTTGCTTTATTGGAGACATAAACTTCCATAAGCTGTGTGAGTGCATCCAGGCCCGTGCTTGCCGTTACAGATGGCGGCATCGAATGAGTTAATATAGGATCAACTACTGCCAGACGAGGCAGCATCATCGGACTGCGCATGCTTACTTTAACTTTGTGTTCGGGCACGCTCAATACCGAATTGCGTGTGACCTCAGCACCCGTTCCTGCAGTAGTTGGAATCGCGATGTGTGGCACGGGACTGTGTGAAAGTGGTTTACCGGCACCAACCACCTCCAGATAATCCTCCAATTCGCCGCTGTTGGTTAGCATCGCTGCTATTACTTTACCGGTATCAAGGACACTTCCGCCGCCGATGCTGATAACTAAATTGCTTTTTGCCTGACGTGCCAGTTCCACCCCTGTCTTTGCCGCCGTTGTGGTCGGCTCCCCAGCTATATTAAACGTTACATATTCAATTTCCTGTTGGTCAAGCTGTTCAAGGAGCGACTTAGCTCGTTCGATAGTATGGCCTGTAATAACACAGGCACGTTTTCCCATCTCGGCTGATAAAGGCGCAACTTCCTTAAGTGTACCTGGGCCAAATATGATGCGATTGGCTGTCGCAAATTCAAATCTCATAGTTCTTCTACTCGATACGGAGTGCTTCATCCCGTCCCGTCTTTGACGGGCGGGATTCAATTAATCCCAGCCTGCTCGTCGGGGAACACATTGGTATATTTAATGCTTGTGCGTGGTTCAGCCATCATTTCAGCCACTGTATCTCGCCATTTTTGATAATGCGCTGTTTCCTTGTGCCTGCCCGGGTCTTCAGAAGTGCGATAGACCTCCACCAGTACAAAACGCGTGGGGTCATCCTGCTGCTGAATAACGTCAAATCGGGCGATACCTGGTTCCTGTACGCTGTTACGAGCATTTTCAAGTGAGGCTGTCCGGAAGGCTTCGACCTGCTGGGGCTTAACGTGGACGAAAACGTGTACGATTAGCATAACATTCTCCTTATAGGTTTTGAAATTCAAGCTGGAGTTTACCAGATAAGCTAAGTATCCGCAACTTATTCCAACGGCTCGAAAATTGTGAGCGAAGATATTAAACTTAGTATGGATAGGAGCACGGTTCTGATATTCTAAAAGAAATCTTTGCGCCGCCTCAGCTCCACAAAGACCTCCACAGCCTGGGCTTGAGGCATATTAAGCGAGGTTTTAAGCTCTGGAGTATCAGCCCGTAGAAAGGGATTGGTTGTCCTTTCACGTGACATTGTTGAAGGAACGGTTTGTCTGCCTGCCCTTTGGGCTTGTCCGACTTCGCTCAGGCATCGTTTGATTGCTTGATTATCCGGCTCAATACTCAAAGCAAATTGATAGTTTTCCACTGTGTAATCATGCCCGCAATAGACAAGCGTATCATCAGGTAAAGATGCCAATTTGAGCAGTGAGTTCCACATCGACCGTGCATCGCATTCCAGTAATCTGCCGCAGCCTCCAATGAACAATGTATCGCCCGTCCAGAGAATGCCATCTTTTTTATTATTCGATGGTTGTACATAATAGCAAACTGCCGTGCGAGTATGCCCCGGCGTAGCAATAACCTGTATCTTTATATTACCAATCGTCAGGATTTCTCCATCCTCGACGACACAGTCAATGCCGGGTATTCTTTGCTTATTGGGGCCGATGACCTTGCAGCCGGTTTTCTCCTTCAGTTCAATAGTACCGGCGGTATGGTCCCAATGATGGTGTGTGGCAAGAATCGTGGTAAGGTTCAGACTGTGTTCTTTTAAGGTGTCCAGTACTAGGGAAGCGTCGCTTGGATCAACGACAAGCGCGTTGCTTCGGTTATACCGATACAGGTAAATAAAATTATCGCCAAGTGCGGGAATTGTGATTACTGAATCCATAGTCTCAAATCTCTGAATAATGACACATCATTTACTCAAGCTCTTCCAGTATTCTCTTGCAGTGTGCAACGTGACTTCTGCCGGTTGACATACTTTTGCCACGGGCAACGCGAATGAATGTGTATTTTATAAGTTCATACACAATATATAGTTTCTGGCGTATCTGGGCCTTTGAATCAACAGGACGGGGCTTTCCGTATCCTTCAAAAAACTCAAGGCTGCTGTACCCGTATGTGTCGAGCACTGCAAATTCAAGCTCCGGGTCGCCGTACAGCCCCCGGTCAAAGTCAAGTATCGCAGTTATCCTGCCGTTTACGGTAAGAATGTTCTGGGTCCATAAATCAAGATGAAGGAGTGATGGAGAAACTTCGCTAACAACGTCCCTGTGCTTTTCATAAATTGAAAGAAAACGTTTGTATTCATTATTATCAATGACTCCGCACGAAAGACAGTCATTGAAAATCAGCTCAACGTAGGTGTAAAAAATATCAGGCCAGCTTTCTCCGGTAGGTGCTGCGCGTTCAGGGTATCCGCACCGGTCTGATTTGATGGCATGAATCTGCCTTACATATCTGCCCAGCTCTTTTTCGTCGAAGAACCCGGAATTGCCCTCAAGATATTCCATTATGAGATAATCCCTCTCTATGACATCCTGCGAAAAATCATAATAGACAATTTGCGGGACGGGAACGTCAGTGTGTTCTCTTACCAGCCGGTGGATATTGACTTCGGATTTCATCATATCGATTTCGTAGAATAGTTTTGGTGTACTGTCTGGAGGTGCGATTCGAAGCACAAATTTGTCGCTGTCTAAATTGACATAGTATGAATCGTTATAATGGCCGGCTCCAATGGAACTAACAATGCAGCCGTTGAAGCCGGCTTTCCGGAGTATTTGGTCTATCTTGTGATTGGACAACATCATTCGAAATTTTCAGCACGAGTGCCCGCCCAAGTACAAGTACTTGTCTAAGGCTTTGTACTATCGTGTTTGATCGTCTTTGCGTCTTTTTACACCATAAGCAGAATTTGTTGAGACCTCACAGATAGCCTACCATTAAAAGTAGTTGTTGTCAAAAGACCACTCGGGAGCTACTCTTCGTAAGGGTCTATCTTTCTGTCTAACAGCGAGAGGCTGCAAGCAGCGTGAGCTGAGACTATTAGTTTTGGAATCAAATGTCGTAGCAGCTTTGTATTTCTCTTGTTTTTGACCTCAACAGTCAGAAGTCAGAACTTAGAAATCAGATTATCTGTCCTCTATGTTCCGTTTTTTTATATTTTGAGCTTTCCAAAAGCGCTGTTTAGTCCTATACTCGGCATAAATTCAGTTTCATACTTTGGAAAGTACAGGAATGTTAGCTTGTAGAGAAAAATAATCTTTGTTAAAGTGCTTACTGAGGGCATTTGTTAAAATATATGGATGTAGCAATGCGGTGAGTAATGGTGGCCGGATGCTGGAATAAAAAATGAAGTTTAAGCTTTAAAAAGAGGAAATCGAAGTGAATATTTATGTGGGGAATTTGTCACGCCAGACAACCGAAGATGACTTGCGTCAGGCTTTTGAAGTTTTTGGCCAAGTCGAATCTGTCAATATTATAAAGGACAGATTCAGCGGTGAATCCAGAGGGTTCGGATTCGTGGAAATACCCTCTAAGCAGGAGGCGCAAAAGGCTATCGAAGAAATGAATGGCAAGGAATTGATGGGACGCGCTGTAAATGTCAATGAAGCTCGCCCCAGAACTAACCGCCGTGAGGGCAGAGGCGGTCGCGGCGGTGGTGGTCGTGGCGGTCGTGGTGGTCGCGGTGGACATGGTGGTGGCAGTCGTGGCGGTGGTGGCGGTCGTCGGTACTAACAACCCGGTACTGTCAAAAAATTGGATACACGTCACTACTCATTCAACAATAATAAATTACTCAAACTGACCGATTGTCATTTCGAGCGAAGCGCAGCGGAGTCGGGGTCACGAAGTGGCGATAGCTAAATTTGTTTAAGTACTTTATTATCGCACACTTATGGAGTTATGGCTGTTAAGTTTTGCCGATAATTGTTACAAAACAGCTTAACTTCTAAAGTTGACATAAGTCTATCAAAAATAAATCCACATAAACATGTTTCCAGGGCAATAGCCTTCCTTACATTCGTTTGAAATTGGCCCATTCGACTGCGCTCAGGACAGGCTTTGATTCGGTTTGTTTTTTTGGAGCTGGAAGGCGGTTTCATTCTCATAATCCTCTATAACATATAAGTTTGCGCTCATTTTGGGCTTTACGGAAATTGGGTTTGAATTGGGTTTGTTTTTTTGGACTGCAAAATCATCTTTTTTTCTGTAATCCTTTGTTATAAGTGAGTTTACATTCATTAGGGCTTTTCGGAAATTGGGTTTGATTGGGTTTGAATTGGATTTGTTTTTTTGCCCCGACAGCGGGATAAAATTTTTATATACCTTTGTGTAATAGATATTTAAGTTCATTTGACTTTTTTGGAAATTGGGTTTGTTTTGCATAAAAAGAGCTGATTTGTAGAGGGTTCTCGACAAATGTAGAGGGCCGAATGCCAAATGATTATTGACTATTGAATATTGACTAATGATGATATGTTCTTGTTGCATAAGGAGTTATCAGGTAGTTTGAAATCCGAAATCCTAATCCATCGACTACGCCTTCGACAACGCTCAGGGATAAGGCTTATTCAGGACAGGTTGCGTGTTTCGTCAAACGGATGCGAAGCTCGTCTTGGTTGCGTTAAGCGTAAAGCGTCTTTTAAGACGTAACCGAAAGACAATAAACGAAACGAGAAGCGTAACCGCAACCGGATATTTGTTCCCTGGTCTGCTGACCCGTGGGCTTGCCACGCTATGGCTTATAAATATGCTGGGACTTGCGAAATCCGAAATTCTAATCCATCGACTACTCTCAGGACAGGTCCCTAAACCCGAAACAAATTCAAAATACAAAGTTTTTAAGGTCAAAAACATCGTTGAAGGCTGGATTTTCGATAATGATTAAATGGTTAAGCTATAATCTGGATCCCCGAATACGACATTCGGGGACAAGTTTGGCTGGGCCTTCTGACCGTTTATGTTTATCTTCGCTTAGGGGCTGTTTGTGTTAGACTGCTGGCTAACATTCGGGTATTTTAACATAGTTTCAAACAATAGTCAACAAAAAAACGGACAAAAAATACTTTTTTAGCCACAGAGATCGCTGAGAACGCAGAGATTTTATCTTTTTTTATTAACCGCGGATTAGCACGGATTTAACGGATAAGAACTATAACAATTCTGTCTTTATTAGCAAAAACGGCCAAAATAGCAATTTTTTTGGCCATCTCCGCGAAGGCGAGTAGCGGGGGATTTGCACCTGATATTTTACCTATCTTAACGGCCACAACCACGGATTTCACGGATTACACAGATTTTTTAACCACGGATTGCACGGATTAGCACGGATTTACCAAGTGAGATGCCGGCTGCGGATAGTCAAATGACTACGAGCTTTTTCATGCTCCGTCCAGCGAAAGGTCGTGAAATAAACCATAGTCAAATGACTACGAGCTTTTTCACGCTCCTGCCGGTGAAAGGTTGGAAAACGAACCATAGTCAAATGACTACGAGCTTTCTCATGCTACAAAGCTGAATGCTGGATGCTCGTTAGTGAGGAGTGATCTAACGTGAGCTAAAGTGCCTAAAGTGAGCTAAAGTTGGATACTCGATACTGGATGCTTGTCATTCCTGTCCCGCATCCCCGCATCGAAGTGCGGGTAAACTCTGGGCGGGGTAAACTCCAGCAGGAATCCACAAGCGATAATTGTTTTTGAATCCGCTCAGAATAGCTGTCTTTTCTCATTGTTCCCGAAATCTAATTACGTCAGTTTGTTGCAGATTCCGTGTTTTTCGCACCCAAAATACAGGGATTTTCCGCTGGACTTATACCGCGAAATGTAGCTAAAAAGAATCTAAACGAAAGAAACCAAAATTGGTTGTTCAAGCTTGTGTTTAAGCATTGAGCCAAGACAGAAAACAAAGGGCAGGATTCTCTGTAGTGCCAACAATAGCAGAAAGTTGGAACAAATGAATCGATTGGCCTGAAAATGGAGGAAGCAGGGCTGAGGTGCGGAGGGAGAGGAAAAAGCGAGATATCCTCAGCCCTGCGAATGTGCTCTAATAAATAATATATCAAAAAGCTCTATGCAAAACCTATCCATTTAGAAACTCTCGCGATAGATAATTGTACAACCATCGCTCCTGCGGTGTCAAGCCATAATTGCCTATTTTTCAAAGAAAAAATGGCTGGATTTTTTGGTCTCGGCTCCTTAATTCCGCACAGCCGTCCGCCGCTTCTTATGAGACTTGTGGGTGGCTTTATTTGAACATGCTTTGCACCGGAACTGCAAGCCATCTTTATACGACCTGTTTTTGTAGAACTCACTCTCGGTCTTCCAGCTCTTGCACCTTCTACATCGCTTTTGTTTCACCCCGTCAACAACCCGATGGCACTCCTCATATCGATAATATGTTTTCAGGCCCTTCCCCTCTTTCTTGTAACGCTCTCGCAGATATGCCCGCACGCAGTCTTTGCACCAATATCTCAATCCGTCTTTGTTCTTACTATCCTTGCCAAACTTACTCTCATTTTTCCACTTTTTGCATTTGGAACAGCGTTTCTGCTTCACGCCATCAATGGTCCGATGGCTCTCCTCATATACGAAGTGTTTTTTCACAGGCCCTCTATTTCTCCTGTAATATCTACATTTATAATCACGCGCGCACTTTTTGCACCAATACCGCAAACCATCTTTGTTCTTACGATTCTTACTAAACTCACTCTTGCTTTTTAGCTTCTTACATTTGGTACAGCGTTTCATTTCTGCCTCTCGGTCTATGTTTTACTACTAATTCCAGACAGCCAAATAGGCCAGCAGCACTTTTACGTATTTGCCTTTTGCTTTCTTTTCTTCAGGCCCAATTTGTGTATTCTCAATCTTGTCGCCAGTTCTGTTCTTCCAATTTGGTCAGCTATTTGCTGTGCCATTCTACTTGGATACAGTTTCTTCAACAGGTTCAGCTCTTTCTCCGACCAGACAGGGTAACGCTTCGATTTTCTAAGTCCCAAATTCTGTGCTTTTCCTGCTACCGCCGAGACAGTGCGTCCAAGTTGGTTTGCTATAACCCGTACGCTATTATCTGGGTATAGTTTCTTAAGGAGAGTTTCATGCTGCCTTGACCAAGCGGGAGCTATTCCCGCTTTCTTAAGGCCGATGTTACATGCTTTATGGTTTATCGAAATCCGAGACCGCCCAAGTTTATCAGCTATGTCTTGTGTACCCTCAGTTGGGTAAAGTTTTTTGAGCAGGTTGACTTCATTGGCTGACCAGTGACGACAATCCTTTGTTTTAATCCCCATGGTGTATGCTTTTTGTCTAACCGCTGTCAAAGGCCGCCCAATTCGCTCAGCTATTTCCCCTGCTCTCCCACGCGGGAAAAGTTTCTTTAGCAGCTTAACTTCATCTTCTGACCATGCAACCCAGCCGTTTTTATTGATTTCGGCCTTTTCCATAGCCGTAATTCTATGGGATATTGACTTAAAAGACAATGCTCGGCTTGGGTGCGGTGATGGTGAGAAGGAAACGCCGCTCTTTTCGTTCTAATTTGCGTCAGAATCCCATGACCCTACATCAGATACCCTTTGGCTTGAGTTTGGTCATTGTGGAACGATAAAATCCCTACCATAGCCGTCCTACAGGAAATCCTGAGTTGGCCTAACCTACGAAGTTGATATTGCTCCAAGACAAAGGGGCCTATACTGAATTAATCAGTACAGGCCCCGAATTAATGTAAAATCTGCTATATCAACCCCGTTAGATATGAAAAATACGACGTTATCTAACAGGGTCAACCACACCCCCATATCTTGCTTCGCCTGCCCCCGCGTCTTTCGACGCGAGTCGGGGCGGTGGGAAATAAGCAATGGGGGTCACTTAAATCCCAGCTTATACCAATTGTAATTTAGATGCGCTTTATATAAAGAGCAGCGAACCATCCCCAAGCTGCGCTTGAGGCTGCCACCCTTTTGTGCTAAACACAAGGAGCGCATAATTAAATGCAATTGGTATTACGGCGCCGATGGCGGAGGATACAGCCGAATATCATCGATGTATATCGTACCAGAACCGCCGGCTAACGGATTGTTCCTGTTACCCAGACCAAGGGAAATCGTATTGACATTGGCCAGGTTCACGCCCTGGTCGGCAAAGGCCT
>JBGVTO010000168.1:0-2651 GCA_041862635.1 Phycisphaerae bacterium
GCCAAAAATGTTCTCAACGTGGAGAAAACCACGCCTCCGAGCATTTTTGGCCTGCCGCCTTGTCCTCGAACTTTTCGCTCGGCCTCATAACGACCCGGTTATTCGGATAAGCTCTTAGTATTTGCCATCGCCTCTGAAAGTTCGTCTGCCACGTCTGCACGATACGTTTATTTGAGATTGCAGTTCTTTGTCTGTTGGGATGCTTATAGTAATAATCAGGGTTGAACCGCAAATATTCATTTTGCTAATATCCGATTCTACAGTTTTATCAAAGATTTTTCTACTCTTATTTTGGATATTTCGTGTTGCCCACAAAAAGCCGCTCGTGAGCGGCTAACGAGATAACAGCAAAATTATGCCGGCAGAAGCTCATATTATTCTGATTGGAAGCTAAATTCGTCAAATTTTTCCTGAAGGCATACAGGTTCTCGGTAAAGTGCATACCGGATAATTCCGATAATCATTTCGGTTCGGTAATCTCATTTTACAACTCGATGCAATCCCGTACCAATTAGACGAGAGCCTATGCTCAATTGGTGCGGGACTATCGGACACAGAAAAAGTGCCTTTTTTCTGCTCTGAGCTGATTTGATTGACTGGTAATTATTACTTATATTTTACTTGATGGCTTTGGGTTCCCGCAAGGCGGGGTCCCTCATGGAGGGTTTTATACGCTCGTGAACAGTGGGATTACAGAATATTGGTTTTGAATATTCTGTCGTCGATTCCCTGAAAGAAGAGTGTCTAATCGGCATAGACTAAATCCGGAGGATTGTCAGAATTATGGCACGGTTTTTTGGATTTCGACTTAAAGACAAACAGTCCAGTAACAATCGCGATAGCAATTATTTAGATAATGGCGGAGCCGAGGAAATCAGCGGCTTGTCACAACTGTACTGCCCAGAGCAGGATAGTGCCGCTCATGTTCGGGATGTGGCGGATGTCCTCTGTGAAAAGGGAAAAATCACCGCTAAACAGCTTTCTAAGATAAGAGAAATACAGAAAAAAAGAGCAGATTGCGACGTCAGTCAAATAATCGCTGAGCTGAAATTAGCTGTTGAGCCTGAAATTTCAAAGGCACAAGCGAGCTTATATGGATTCGAGTTTCGTCAGGTAGAACCCGAACAGGTTGACAGAGAGGCATTTGATAAACTTGATCTTGAGTATATAAAAAGCAATCACATTATGCCGATAGCGGTTCGCGGTAAAAGCCTCGTCGTGGCAACAAGCCGCCCCGCCGACCTCTTTGTTATCGAGGATGTCAAAAGGCAAACTCAGATGAATGTTAAGACGGTCGTATGCCTGGAAGAAGATATTAATAAAGTCTGCGGTACCTTCAATGATAAGAAAAGCGATTATAACCTTGACGATATCATAGATGATATGGCGGATGTCGAGGTCGTTCAGGACCAGCAGGAAGATTCAGAAGACCTGGAACAAATGGCAGGCCAATCGCCTGTCATTAAGTTCGTCAATTATCTGATTAGCAACGCAGTGCGTGAAGGCGCCAGTGACATCCATATTGAGCCAAAGGAAAAGTCTATGAAGACAAGGTTCCGTATAGACGGTGTCCTTTTCGAGATGAAGCAGTCGCCGTTGAATATGCATCCTGCGATCGTCTCACGCATTAAAATCATGGCCAATCTCGATATTTCGGAAAGACGCCTGCCACAGGACGGCAAAATCAAGGTCAACGTCGGCGGAAGAGCAATCGATTTGCGGGTTTCGATACTGCCGACAAATCATGGAGAAAAAGTGGTTATCCGTGTGCTGGACAGCAAGTCTGTTCTGCGCGGCCTTGAGCAGCTGGGTATGGAGTCTGATGTGATGGGTGTTTTTCGTGAGCAGATAGCGCTGCCTCACGGGATTTTACTGGTTACCGGCCCTACGGGCTCCGGCAAGAGCACTACTTTGTACTCTGCTCTGTGCCAGATGGACGGCGAAAAGCTGAACATCTCGACAGTCGAGGACCCGGTTGAATATGAGCTTGATTTTTGCAATCAGGTCCAGACCAACGAGAAGATTGGTCTTAACTTTGCCTCGTCGCTTAGAAGTCTGCTTCGTCAGGACCCTGATGTGATAATGATTGGCGAGATTCGTGATAACGAGACGGCCCGGATAGCGGTCCAGGCCGCTTTGACAGGCCATTTGGTCCTTTCGACACTGCACACAAATGACGCAGCCAGCAGTGTTACCAGGCTGGTTGATATCGGGATTGATGAATACTTGATAGCGGCCTCGTTGAATGCTGTTCTTGCCCAGCGATTGGTCAGGAAGATTTGTCCGAAGTGCAAAAAGACCTATCAGGTTCCCGAAAGTATGCGTGAATATGTAAAAGCCTCCGGAATCAGGACCAAAAAGTTTTATCACGGTGCCGGCTGTAACGATTGCAGGGGCTCAGGATATGAAGGGCGAGTTGGTATTTACGAGCTATTGGTTATTGATGAAAAGTTCAGGGATATGATTAACAGGGACTCATCGATTAATAATATGCGTCGGATGTTTCGAGAAAGCGGCCGGCGGACTTTGTTTGACGATGGATTTTTGAAAGTAAAGCAGGGCGTGACAACAATAGAAGAGGTGCTTAGAGTAACTGAAGTGTACGGCAAAAACGAAAATGAAGTTTTTGTTGAAAATGTCGAGTAAAAACC
>JBGVTO010000169.1:0-14102 GCA_041862635.1 Phycisphaerae bacterium
TAAAGTGTTCGGGGCCAAATTATCGATTTCTGCCTTTGTTCATATGTGTAATAAATTGAATTCAAATTTGTTTTAACTGGTTAACTCATAACGCCTTACATAATCTTATAAACATTAGACAGTACAACTAATAATATTTATCTTTTATTTTCGTTCCAATAAGCACAACCAAAATCACAACAGCCACACTAATAAGTATCCAGCTCAAAGTGCCCATTAAAAGCATATTAAGCCTCTTTTCTATGTCTCTATCTTGTTTATAATCCAATTTATAATTAAAGTCGCAACCAAAACTCTACCTCTTACCGCACCATTTTAACGATTGCCTGTCTTAATTCAATCGACAAAGAACCTATCCACATGCTGTTCACAGCAACGAACTCATCGAGAATCCGTGTCTTTACCATTTTCGACGAATCACGATATCGACTTCCCGAGGCTGCTGGCGACGCCACTGATCAATCCCAAATCTTCTGGCCAGCGTGTGCTCGTGTCTCCTTATGTACTTTCTATATATATGATTATCGCTGATGTTAACGAGAAAAGCCATGAAAGAGGCTCTCACGCTTTTAGTCAGCCGGTAAGATCTCATAAAATAACCCGTTGAGTTCAGGGGATTATACATATCAAGAAAATCTAAAGTAGCCTCTGCTAACTCCTGAAGAGAGAGCTTTTTTGGTTGGAATGTGAAAATAGGATATGGGTCCTCGAGCCAGTAATGATCATCAAGAAGTCTGCCTTCTTGCTTGAGTCTTTCATATAGTCTCGTCCCGGGAAACGGCGTGAGAGGTTTTACGGAGGTTGCGTCTATTGTCGACTCAGAGATAAAGTCGGCCAGCCTGCGCAGGCTATCCCTGGTGTCAAAATCCGTCCCATAAATAAAGGACGCCAAGACTGCGATGCCATGGTCATGTATCCTTTTTATTACGTCTTTGTACGATCCTGCTCCCTTTTTCAGATTTTGCCTTTTGTTTGCTGCTCTAAGAAAATCTTCGTTTAGTGATTCAAAGCCAATATAGAAACCTTTGGCTCCGCTCTCTTGAGCCAATCTTAACACTTCGGAGTTGTCTGCAATGTTTATCGAAGTCTGACCAATCCAATGCAGGCCATATTCTCCGAGCAATTCAAACAGTCTAAAGGCCCTCCGTTCTGCTTTCTTTCCAACACCCAATATGTTGTCATCAACAAGAAGAACATTTCTTGTTCTAAGCGATTCTAACTCTTTTCTTACTCTGTCAAGGGGCTTATATTTGTATTCGCCCCCATACAACCTCGTAACCGAGCAAAACTCGCAGTCAAAAGGACAGCCTCTGGATGTCTGCAAAGAATCAACAAAGTACCTGCCTTTCAACAAATCTCTCCTTGGGACCGCTGATTGTGTCAAATCGAATGTCCCCGGTCTGTACACTTTCTTTAGTCTGCCCCTCTCAAAATCTTCAAGCAATTCTTCCCACACGTTTTCACCATTGCCTACTACGACAGCATCTGCATATCTACCTGCTTCTTCGGGCATTACCGAAGGATGAATTCCTCCAAGAACAATCGGAACTCCTTTTTCTCTGAACTCCTCACACAACCGGTAAGCCCTTCGGGCAGTTATCGTGTTTGTAGTTACAGCCACAAGGTCCGCACCACTGTAATTTGCCTGCTTAACATTTTCATCTACTATCATCACATCATATCTGTCAGGAATATAAGATGCATTGGTAGCCAAACCAAGAGGTAGAATAATACTTCCTCCTCCGATAGGATTCTTGGGATTAATCAATAGCACTTTCTTATTTCCCATGTTCTCTTATACAAGATTCAGGTTTATATGGTTTCTTAATTTTCGGCTAATACATACACCCCGACCCCAATTATCGCACCTCAATAAGCTGCCAAATCGGCTAATCGCGCGAGCGCCATAGATTTTTTCTTGAATTCCATGATATGGCTCCATATTAACTTTTGACCAGATCACACTCGCCTGACTACTGTCTGCGAAATCTTGAACGGTGCATAGTCCTTACAATCGGCCATCATACCTTGAGGTGGCGGCGAAAACAACAGCATAAACACTTATTGCTCATTCTGTCCATTAGTATCTTGCTTGGGCGCCTGAGGCAACAAGTACCCCGGGGGCCAAAAACAATGTGAGCATTGGGATACATTTGGTATCCTCACGCTAACCCGATTCTGGGAACTAATGGCAGTAGGAATACTATAGGAGTCGGTGAACCTACGACCTATCAGATCTATGCGCAATGTCAGAGTTACGAAAACGTATGATCAGGGATATGCACTTCCTATATCCCCAAAAGAATTATATGATTGATATATTTCTTTTCATCCGTCTACTTAATCCGATTTTCACTTGAAATTTTCAAAAAATACTTTTTTGGCAAATATTTGAGATTTGGTGCTTCCATCAATCATCAAATTTGACATCTGTGGTGTCAAAATGGTGACATGATGTCACCTGGAAATCAGGGTGTTTTCCAGCTCCTGAAAAAGGTGACTTCCGGGCTGTGAGGGAAATTGGTCTATGTACTCATGCTTGATATGATGCGATGACGCAGTTAGAATTGCCACTATGAAATGGTACTGGGCGATTCTTCAAACATTGGGCATCTTCATTTTGCTTTGTTTGATTGAGTGGCTTAAACCAATGCCTCCCAGGCTTATTGTGGGAATCATCGCCCTCGTCGGGATCTGGGTAGCGGCAGATTCATCGTCCTTTGGATGGGGTGTTTTCGTTTTCTTACTCTGGCCTATTGCTTATCTTCATTCCTGGTCTCCATTTTTGGCAAATAAATCGGCTTGACCCATAGCAGAGGGCCTATTGTTCGAGGTCACCCTCTAAAGCAACCCTGAGTCAGGCTCTGAGCAAAACAACCGGGGCCTGTACCGAGTGAATCAGTACAGGCCCCGAAGTTACTTGCTGCTTCAATTAGGTTTCAACGAACCTATCGAATCAGCCTGATGTCGTCAAAGTACATCGTCCCCGTGCCACCGCCGGCAGCCGGGCTGCCCTTTGTGCCAACACCAATGGTGATCGTATTGACGTTGGTAAGGTCCACACCCGCGAATCCTGTTAGGTCGATGACCCACTTGTTCCACCCAGACATTTGTGTTGCAGCAGGATCGCTGTGATTGACCACCGCATTGCCATTTAGAGCAACAAACATACTGTCGGCTGCATTAACCGAAGCGCCGCGGAACCATAATGACAGCTTCGTAACGCCTTCTTCGGTCCAGTCTCGCGGATAGACCAGGGTCAGAGTGGCCTCGGATGTCTTGTTGGCGTTGTCGTAGAAATATATCATTGACTGGGCACCGCCATGAATAATGCTCTGCTCGGCGTAGGGAGGCATGTCATTGCCGACGAGAGCGCCGTTGTCCGTGGTCCCATAGCCGTCAATCCATTTGTCGAATATCCGGTTGCTTGCCTCGTCCGGCGGGTCGATGTCATTGTAAGACTCGAAGTCGTCCACGAGAATGAAATCAGCAGTTGTGAAGCTCCAGACAAGACCCTTGATTGTCTCAGTTGGATAGACCTCATCCACTCGCCAGTGGTAGGTGGCATTCATGGCGAGCTTGCCGGCGTCATGGCTCTCGGAACCAAGCGCCCTGGGGCCCACGTACTCGGGTGAGGCTGTAGTGGCAATCTTGACGGCGTCTTTATCGGTGCCGAAGTATAGTTCATGCGAAGCGGCGTTGTCCGCCGGCGTCCAGCTAAGAGTCGCCGTCATCTGCACATCGACAGCGCCGTTAGCCGGCTGCGGGTTGCCCACGGCGCCAGGCGTCGTGAAACTCCAGACATCGCCTTTGTGCGTCTCGATAGCGTCGAACTCATCAACCCGCCAGTAATAGACCTTCTCTAATTCGAGCGGGCCCGGGCTGTAGGTTTTAGTCCCCTGCGGCGCTCCTCCGACGGCATCATTTACCTCGTCGAAACTGGTGCCCATATAAATGGTGTGTAATTTGGCGCCGTACCCCCCAGTCCAGGAAAAGGTCGCGCCAAGGTCCACGAACTCTGCTCCATCGGGTGGATCGGGATTGTAAGCCGTCTTCGGAGGAATCGAGAAGCTCCAGACCTTGCCCTTATAGACGGTCTCATCCGGCGGCGCATTCACCTCGTCGATTCGCCAATAGTAGGTCGTGCCCGGAACGAGGCCGTCCGGATAAGGAAATCCGGGGAAGCCGGCAACAATAAACGTCGCGGCCTGGTTGCCAATGAACGTGCCTTCGGCACCTTCGTTCACAGCGTCAAAATTATCGCCCAAATACACATCGTGCGAAACTGCAAATTCTCCGGCCCGCCACGAAAGATTTACCCATGTGTCTTCGATCATGGCACCGTTGGCAGGACTCGGACTCTTACTGAATCCCGGTGTGACTGCAGCGTCGGAGAGAAACAGATGCCCAAATCCGAGACTCTGGTCGTGAGCTTCACGGCCGGTCCAGGTCATCTGAAGTTCTCTATCACTATCGTCGATGTCGGTGTCGTCGAATACAGGGTGGAATCCGATGGTGTTGCCTACTTCAAATTCTAATGACAGCATCTGTCCGTATTCGATAGCGGCTTCGCAGATGTATCCATCGGAAGTTTCGGTGGAAGCTACCTGTAGGTAATCAATCGCGCTCTGACCACCAGTATCCATGTTGCACCAGTTCCATGTCTGTTCTTTGAAGTCAAAGCCGTACTGGTAATGTTCAGCATGTCCTGCAACTGCATTTAGCGTGGAGAAAAATACTTCTATACCGTCCGCATTCCAGATACTACCGCCGGTTTTATTCTGGGATAACTTATCGTCTTTCATCACCAATGCTATGTAGATGTTCTCGTCATCCCATAGCAGATAGAACTTTCCACTGCTATCTTCAGGCCCGTCCCAGGCAGCGGCTCCCTGGGCGGCGCCTGGAAATATCTGCTCTTCCGTATCCAGGACCGCCGGGGTCATAGCTTCAAGATTCCAGTCGCTCAAGTCTCCGTCAATTGCATCAGGAGTACCCCTGAGACATTCTATCACCAGTGGTTCTCCAGTGATTGGGTGTACTGCAGGTGGGTCCGCAATCGCCAAACTCAAGCTGAGCAAAGTGAAAATTCCCATGAAAAGGCATTTCTTAGCTAACATTTTATTCCTCCTAAAAATAGTTTTGGTGTAGCAATGAATCATCAACAGAAACAGAGTTGATGTCCATGCTTTTTATAAAACAATACTAACGTATTCATCGCAATACCGAATTAGCAAGGTGATTACACATCTCAAATAAAAACACAAGAAAAAACCTAAACTTATGGACTCTTGACAGCACCCCAAGTCATTGCCAGTTTTCCAGTAACCTCCAGACTTCCGATCTTCTTGATCCATGGGCAAGGTCTCGTTATACCCTCGGTGATGCACTTTGGTCAGGGGGGACGAGCCACCGGGCTCGGCCATGAGGTGGTTTGGGAATCAGGCACGTACATTACACGCCTCCTATCCATTTAACAGATATCATCCGGGATTTCCTATATACACTTCACTAAACCACTCCTGCAAACTTCAAGTCTCATAATACCGTAATTTCATCTCAATTTCAAGATAATTCCAACTCAGACTTCGGGATTTTTTGAGAACCCTTCTCGGGGAGATTCAATTCAAGACGCACCCCCTCTTAATGACGATATAAGGGGTAGTTTTTAATTTAATGTAAACCCTTATGTCACAAGGAGGTGCGCTATGGTTAAACGTAAAGCTCTAATGGAATCAATATCGTCTAACCTGCACAGTTTTCTCAAAAAAACAGGCGAAAATTTATCACTAACGGACAAGAAATTCCTTCGAGACGGACTTGTTGGGCTGCTGAGGGCTGGACAGCCTATCGTTTGTCAGATGGCACGACATCTAACAAACCAAAGGACAAAGTTCATATCGCGACTTGACCGTCTTGACCAGCATCTGGTAAAGAATTCGATTCCTCAAAAGCCGGGTAAACCTTGAAAAGATACGAACGTTTCGTTGGTCGGCGATTCGTCGTCTGGTTTTGTTAGCCGTGTCGGTGATGATTTATTTAGGCTGGCTTGTTGAGGCAAAACCGAATATTTGTGATCGGTTAGTTTGTTTGAGTCAGCCGTTGCCGGATAATTATAAGGACTGGGGTGAGTTATGGCAACCATGAAAGTCAGCATTCTTGATTCTAACTACTCGGTCTGACGGTATACTTGTAAGGTTGCCTATTTGCCCGTAAAGAACAACTGGCCATTTAAGAAACTTTCAGCCCTTTTTGTTTGGAATCGTCCATTAAATCCGTGCGCACAAAATCGGCGTTTTCTGATTAAATTCAAAGCATCGTCTACTTAATCCGATTTCACACTGAAAATATCAAAAAATATTTGCTTTTTTGTCAAAAATTCAAGGTTTGGTACATCCATCAATCGTCAAATTTGACATCTGTGGAGACATTTTGGAGTCAAACTGTCACCTGAAAATCAGGGTGTTTTTCTGCTCCTGAAAGAGGTGAATTTTCGAAGAATTCTGGCATTTTACAACGCATGAAAATGGGGCTATTCAGGGGGGACAGTTTTGCACTACTCAATCAGTGCGCCAATTTTGGGCTTGATTGAAAGTAAAGTGTCTGAAGATAACCAAAGCACCGGAAAGTATCTGTCCTTATTCATCCAATACTTCTCCAGACAGGGTATTTCGACGAGATAAGGAGTAGTGAAAGAACAATAGCAAGAGCTATGACCCGGTAGCAAAGTCAACATACACACATGTTAAGATATCAAATGCCTGTCACTTCATTGACACCGGTTTTCTTTCCGCTAACGGATACTGATTTGGTCACCGGCCTCAAGGAAATCATACACCTTTTTGGCTGCAAGGTGTGTCAGTTGAGAACCCTATGGATTGGTCCACGAGTCTTCCGTTCCTTCGTTGCATAACAATGCACGTGGGGCAACCGGTGCCAAAAGAAGATGTTGATCGACCGGCAGACGTTCTACACCGTCAACAAACTTTTTAAAATCCAGCCTGAACCACTGAGGTGCGAAACCTACAATGTTGCGCAGTTGTTCGCTTTTTCCATAAATTAAGCGATATGGAGCCGCACCTGCACGTCCGGAGTGGCTTGGAACTGTCAGCGCAATCCACTCGTCGAAGGCACCGGCGATCAAGGCCGCCTTGCCGTAGCGGGAGTGGCCAGTAACGATAACTTTCTTTGGATCAATTTTTCCTACAGTCTCAATCGCATCAATCACACGGTGAAAACCCACGTCCAGGCCATCAATCCACCGCAGTCAATCTTATCCGGGAAAAGCTGATAGATCCCGGAAGTCCTGGCTTGTCCCTTGCGGTCTATGGCGACTTCCTGCACAGAGAACTCACCGATTGCATAACCCCGTTTTATGAACGAGCTCAAAAATCGATTGATTCTTACTTCTCGTATTGCCTGGGCAGCATTGTCGAATCGTCCAAATACATTCATAACGACTACGGGCACCGGCCCCGTCGTATTTCGTGGCAGGGTAAGACTCATATGCATAATGAGTGTCCTGTCACCATTTTTCAGATTCAATTCGAAGTTCTGAATTGTTGCTGCGGCTTCTTCATCCACCATGATATCACCTCGGGTGATTGTCATTTTTTTCGGGCTTTGGAGGCAGGTGGCCATACTCATAGGCTTCGAACAGGCTCTTTAGTTCCATTCGTCGGCGTTGCCAATCCTCTTTGTCATGAACAAGCGAACCATCAATAAAAGTAAATGGATTCGAAAGCTCTCTAATCTACGGTAACTCGCTAACGGCTTTGGGTGAGTAGTCGGCGTTGCCTGCTTTAAGATAAGGAGTCACGCTAATTATTACAATTGCCAAAATGTTGAAAGTTTTGTTCGTATGGAATCCCTATTCATACTTTTATCCATTCGGCCCACATCACTTGCCAAAATTATGTCCTGAATTCGCATTTTGTCTGTGTCCTACGATCTGTCCGTACCGGATACGTATTCGTAAAGTTGAGCATACGTACAAGGTCTCAGGCCCAGACGCTGAACATGTGTAAAAGTTAGCTCAAGCATTTTCATATCCGAATCAAATTTATCCAAAGACCATGGATGCCATATCAGAGAAACGAATGACTTGCTCGTCTCCAGTGCTCTATTTAGAAAAACCTTGTTCACTTCAAATTCATCTTTTGGAGTTTTGCAGAAACCATCTGGTATTGCCTGCGGAAAAGGCGAAGGCCATAGAGCGAGTCTTCTTGGTCCCCATCGGTTATGATCTTTAAGCAGATTTTCATGCCAGCCGTGGCCGGGCAATTCCCATATTTCAGGAAAGCCCTCGGCATTATAACTAAACGCCTCCTGCAACAGAGCTGGGAGCGAATAGTCTGGTCCCCAGAGAAGACTGCTGACATACCGAATGCCTGCTTCCCGAAGCAATTCTAACACTTTTAGTTCGCCTTTGAGGGCATTATCGAAACCGCAACCCGGCCGTAAGCCGATACAGGGCTGCTCAAAGACACGCTCGACAGCCTCTTTTCCTTTGAAGATTTCCTTTCGTCGCTCATCCAAAGACACAGCCGAACCACAGAAATCATTGTCACGCAGCATCTGATGTGTGTAAGTGTGTGTGGCAATCTCGAAAAGAGGATGATCCAGGAGATTGCGATATTCGTAGGGATTGGCGTCGAGTGTCTTACCCAGAATGAAGAATGTTGCCGGCATCTCGAATCTTTTATGAACCTCTACGATTTTACGACATGCTGCGAGACACGCCGGCGACTCAGTATCATAAGCTGCAATGTAATGGGTTTTCTTTTGTCTGGTGCTTTGAACTTTCGCCATGCAGGACATAACAGATACCCCGATTCCACATACAACAGTCGACCTGAAAAAATCTCTTCTAGAGATTCTGTGCATTTTACTCTCCTCTCATATACATCTTTTAGTGATTCAATTATATGAGTTAGCGATAATATGCCTTACAGCGCTTACTTTCTTATATCTTTCTATGATTCTATCTTCTAAGTATATCCTTAATTCTTTCTCGCGGCAAGAGCAGCGAATTCATAACGTCAGATGGTCTGTTTCCACGATTAAGCTGCCATTGAAAGGGCGATTTTGGACCAACTCCTTCGATGGCACGAAATAAAACTTACATATAATACTTGACACTATCCCTCGGGTAGGGACTATTGTGGTATCGCTTGGTATGTTATAATATCTTGTGTCGATATAAAGCTTATCGGCTGTTAAAAACGGCGCTTTATGGTTTGCTGGTCTGAGCAAGGAGGAATGCTATTCATATGAAATATTCGCGGACTATTGTTTTTCTCGTTGTATTCAACCTTACCATCAGCCCTTCTACTGTGGTCCGGGCGCAGGGGCCAATCCGGATAAATGAGTTCATGGCTGTGAACGATAGTGGTCTTGATGACGAGGATCGGGATGAAGTTGACTGGATCGAGATCTACAATGCCGGAATTAACTCGGTCGACTTGGAGGGATGGTATCTGACGGATGACGTCAACAACCTGACGCAGTGGGCGTTTCCGGAGGTGACGCTCGCACCCGATGCTTACTTGGTTGTCTTTGCCTCGGGAAAAAATCGGAGAGATCCCTTGGCAGTTTTGCATACCAATTTTAAACTAAAAGGTAGTGGCGAGTATCTGGGATTAGTCCGTCCGGATGGTAAGACCGTGGTTTCGGAGTTCTTTCCGTGGTATCCGAAACAGGCCCCTGATATTTCTTACGGCCCCATTGGTAGTACCGCGGAAACAATGCTCTTAATGTTTGGGGCGCCGGCCAAGGCCCTGGTACCCCTTAACAATGCCCTGGAACCGAACGCACGGCGTTCGGAGACGCTGCGTCCCTGGACGCAAGAAGACTCGGATGATTCATCTTGGCAGACAGGCACCACCGGTGTCGGTTATGATTACCCGGGACTGGTTGGTTTGGATGTTTCGGCGATGCGAAATGTCAATACCACGGTGTATATTCGCGTGCCCTTCGTGGTGGAGGATCCCTCGGCGATCCGAGCCTTGACCTTGCGCATGCGTTTTGACGATGGGATGATTGCCTATATCAACGGGCAGGAGGTGGCACGGATCAATGCTCCGGGCCCGGGCTCAGAGAGTTGGAACTCCAGTGCATCAACCAATCGGTCCGACAGCATCGCTGTTCAATCGGTTGATTTTACTATCCCGCAATTCGACTTTCTCCATGTGGGGACCAACCTGCTGGCCGTGCAGGGGCTAAACTATCAGACGAATGACTCGGACCTGTTGGTCGTTCCCGAGTTGTTGGCCACACTCACTACAGCAGACAGGTCGTCATGTCGGTATTTCCCGGAACCGACGCCTGGAAAGCCGAACAACATCGGTATCGATATTTTGGGGCCGATCATCTCCGATACGGACCACGATCCGCGCATACCCACTGAAAATGAGGACCTGCAGATCACGGCCCGGATCGAGCCGTCCTTCGATCCCATCGATACTGTCATGTTGTACTATCGTGCGATGTTTAATCGCGAAGTGATCATTCCGTTACTGGATGATGGTACGGGCGGCGATAGCGAAAGCGAGGATGGGCTTTACAGTGTGAGAATCCCAGCTTGGAGGTTTAAAGCGGGGCAGATGGTCCGATGGTTCATTACGGCCACAGACACAGCCGGACGCAAATCACGATTCCCGGCACACATTGATCCGCTGAATTCACCGCAGTATTGCGGGACCGTAGTGGAAGATCCGAGCCTGACTAATCCGTTACCGGTGTTGCATTGGTTTATCCGGAATCCACAAGCTGCCAACACCGATGCCGGAACCCGCTGCACGCTCTTTTACGATGGTGAGTTTTACGATAATGTGTGGATCAACATTCATGGTCAATCCAGTCGTAGTTTTCCGAAAAAGAGCTACGACATCGATTTCCATCCTGGTCATAACTTCAAATGGGCCCCGGGACAACCGCGTGCCGATGACATCAACCTGATGACGACCTATCCGGACAAGGCGCACATGCGCAACATACTGACCTATGAGACATATCGCGATGCGGATTGTCCCTACCACTGGGTTTTTCCGGTACGGGTCCAGCAAAACGGAGACTTTTGGGGCACAGCCCATGTAATGGAAAACGGCGATGAAGATTGGCTGATCCGGATGGGCTTGAATGCCGAGGGAGCCCTTTACAAGATGTACAACAGATTTGACAGTGCAGGTAGCGCCTATAGCGGTGCCGAAAAGAAGACACGCAAGTATGAAGACAACACGGATTTGTTGGAGCTCTACGACGGCCTTAGCCTCGGGGGCGAAGCGCGCCGCCGATATCTCTATGACAATGTGGACGTCGCGCAGGTCGTCAACTTCCTGGCTGTACACATAATCACTGGAGACATCGACTGCTGCCATAAAAACTACTACCTTTACCGCGATACGGGCGCCAGCAATGAATGGCAGATGTGGCCGTGGGACGTGGACCTGAGCTTCGGACGAGTGTGGAATTCCGCAGAGACTTACTGGAATGAAAATCTTCTTCCAAATACTTCGTTGTTTGTCGGCAGAAACAACCGTTTGCCAGATGCCATTTTTAACACATCGGAAACGCGACAGATGTATCTGTGCCGAATACGAACGCTTATGGATGAATTTCTCAAGGCACCAGGCACGCCGGAGGAGGAGCTATATTTTGAGCCGCGTATTGATATGTTAGCGGCTCTCATTGCCCCGGATGCAGCCTTAGACGCCGCTAAATGGGGCTCGCATGCCTGGGGCAATGGTTCAACGGCTCCATGTTGTCCCCAAATGTTGCTGGAAGCCGTCGAAGAACTAAAGTACTACTACCTGCCTGAGCGTCGGCGTCAACTATTCAACGGCTTGGCTTCCGGGGCCAATGAAATACCCGATACCCAACCGGTCGGTACGGTTATCAACTTCGGTACTATTGATACCAATCCTGCCAGTGGTAACCTGGATGAGCAGTACATACAGTTACATAATCCCAATCATTTTGCTGTAGATATTTCCGGATGGACACTGAGTATTGTGCAAGATCCCAACACCCATCTTTTTACATTCCGCGGCGGCACGGTCATTCCTGCAAATGGGACTATTTACGTCGCCGCCAACCGGATAGCTCTTCGCTCTCGGAATTCATCTATCAGAGGCAGTCCAATATTGTTTATTGTTGGTGATTTCAGTGGTCGGCTTGCAGCTCGAGATGAAACGCTTCTCTTGACCAACCGGCAGCAAGTGATGATAGATGTTGTTAAGACGACCCAAACTGACAGGCGGTAATAATAGCGAAGGGGTAAATACACCTGCACAGGTCACGTATAATGCAGGCTGTATCAGAAAAGAATGATAGCCAGGTTGGATTGTTGGTCTCGTCGAATGGTAGCTGGTTCCAGTCCCATGGTGGCTTGATAGCGCTTTTAAAGTACCGCCGTTTGTCACCCTCCAGGATGAACGGCCGTACTGATTCTTATGGAATCATATAGGTTATCTGTCGATATCCGGTCAACTCGGCATTTAGCGGATTGCTGAGTGTTAACCGAAGCTCTTTGAAGTCCTTAGCCGGGGGAATCTCGAACTGAATGTGTTTGACTGTTTCACCGGGAATGAATTGCAAAGAACCGCTGTCATGAAGTCCATCCTCTGTATCAATAGAGTAGTCAACAGATATAAAACTTGTGGTGAAGGTGCTGAGACGAACAGGAATCTTGCTTGAGACATGAGAGAAATCATAGATATTTTCAATTGTTGCCAATCCGATTCCTACTGTGTCAGGCGGTGTGGATAGAAATGGCTGCAATTGGTCCCGATGAATTGGATTATCCTCCGGATCCCAGATCCAATTGTTGGGATGATTGGTGTTGTCTGCACTCAGGTAGTTTCTTTGGATATCCATTTGAGAAGTGTGTACCGTCCAGTTATCCCAGGCGCGGCCCCAGACATCCCTCTTGTTAAATAAAAGGAGTGAATTGGCCACCGTCAAAAAGCCGTTATAGCTCCAGTCGTAATTGTCACCAAAGCGAGCACCTACCAGATTAGCAGTGCACAGGCAGTGAACTGCATTCACATCCGGAGCATCGTAGCCACATTCGATTCCTTGTCCACAGTTCAAGATGACTGTATCATTGACGCAGATAATCTTTGGCCCCGACCAAGCCATACCTTCATGATAGCATGATTCGAACCAGCAGTTATTTACGGTTACGGAACCTCCCGAGCTTGCTCCTGCATCTATGCCGTCGTCCAGTGCCCAGCCGATAAGACAATCAGTCAGAGAATGCGTCCCATTTGTCAGATAAATGGCATCGTTGTCACCGTCGGAATAGGAAGCAGTAGCAGAAGGGAACTCGATAAGTGCGCAATCTTCAATAATTACAGCACCACCATTGTACTGACCTATAGTTGTACATTTTTGAACAAGACAGCCTGTCATAGTCAAATAGGAGTTCTCACCATGCCCGGCCTGACCATAATTTTCCACCAGATAACAATCAGTTAAGGTTACATGAGCACCGTTGGAGAGGTAAAACAGACACTGGTCTTTGCGGTGACTGTGACCGTGGCTTGGATTGTTGTTGAACCACTTAGAATCGGCACCGCTTCTCGTGAAAATGGCGCCTGTTAATTCCCCTCGAGATAAGTTTGACTCAAAAAGCAAACCTCCCCAGGGAACTCCCCTGTTTTGGGCAGTGAAGACAACAGGTCGCTCCATAGTACCGTTGACGACTACATTACCCTGCACAGCAATCTCGATATTAGGATTGATTATGATTACACTTCCGGCACCTATAGTCAGAGTTGCACTTGATACTATTGTCAGTAAATCTCCACTGAAACTACTAATGTGAATCCGAGCATTTTCTCCCCAGTCGGTGGAAGTGGTAATATCCTCGGAAACTGTTTGCCATGTTGTGAATGCTTCAATTGTAATTTGCTTGAGAGTCTGAAGAGACTGAATTTCTGCAACGTATGAAATAATATCCGGTTCGGTAGCGGCTGGTAGAAAAACAGATCCGACTCCACGCAGAAGTTGTAATGGGTGATCTTGAAAACCGATAGCCGAAATGACACTATTAATACCGAGGCGATTGCCTAAATCGTCCTCCACTCGAGCAACTACTG
>JBGVTO010000170.1:0-7131 GCA_041862635.1 Phycisphaerae bacterium
AACCGGCGGGATTCGCGTTTGCCACCGATGTAAGCTACCCAGTCGAGCTTAAGTTTAGCGTATTTGTCTTTATTACGACTTTTGTTTTTCTGAAAAGCCCAGTTGCCATAAATGGCTCGAAAGGAGTAATCACGGATATACTCAAATTCGGTAATCTGGTCGCGGTTCAGTCCTGTTTCCCAGTTCCAGTCCCCCCTGGTGGCGTGCTGGCAGCTTTCCTCTGTGAACTGCAAAGCCCAAGGGCAATCCGGAAATCTTGTCGGCTGTTCGGTTTGTGCCGAATACCACATTACAGATGCGCCCATAGTCATCTTGTCGGGTTTTTCCGGCGCCATAGATTCGCCGGTCTGATTTTCACTTTCGCGTCCCATACGATAATCGGCGCCGGCCAAATAGCCGATGGTACCGTCACCGGTGCAATCTGCGAACAGGGGGGCGCGGAAACGTAACTCGCTGCCGTTAATGATGTGTTTAGCGATGACCGCAACGATGCGATCGCCCTGCTTTTGTACCTTGAACGCATGCATATTAAGAAAAAGCTGAATATTTTTCTCTTCCTGTACAACGCGCAGCTTCCTGTCGTCGTCATAGAACGAAGCCAGCCTTGCATTTCCCTGGTGTCCGGAGTCGAGCTCCCTGACGATGTTGCCTATAGCTGGATAAGGCGGAAGGTTAATCTCGCCTCCGAGATGGACGCGGACCTCCGAACTGTTATTACCGCCGAGTACGGAACGGTTCTGTATAAGCGCTACCTGCAGGCCGAGTCTTGCCGCCGAGACGGCTGTACAGGTTCCTGCTATTCCGCCGCCGACCACAACAAGATCAAAATTTCCGGCGTCTTTCGGCTCATCAGTTAAGCCGAGTGCCTTTCTGCGAAAGGTGACTATTTGTTCACCGTCATTTGGCGGTGTAAAGCCAGTATCGGTAGTGAAGACAATCGCATCGCATCGGCCCTCAAAACCGGTCAAATCGTGCAGCGTAATAGTGGTTTGCCTATTGTTTATACGGACCGTCCCGCCGGCTTGCCAGTGCCAGTCTGCCCCCTCGGTGCCGAAAATGGTTCCCAGCGGTACACCATTGACGAGCAGTTGAAATTTACCCGGGGCGCCCGGTTCTTTCCAGGGTGCTACCCAATCGCGAGTGCGCACCCATACGCGGTACGTTCCGGCTGCCGGGAACGATACTGCCGTTGTGGCATCTTTGACCGGCTGACCTAAACCGTGAGCCAAAAGGTACGGTGAGCCCATTTGGTCCATAAACTGCTGGTCAACCACCCAGCCGCCGAGGTTCTCAAAGCCCTCAGTCTCGATAAGGATGGTCTGTGCCCCGGCTAACGAGGCCAACGACAGCAATAAAGTTACAACTATCAGCGTGCTGAAAATAGAGATACTATTTCTCATTTTTAACGTTCTCTCCTGTATTAACTACATAGATACAAGTACAGTATTGTTTATCGGTCAGATACTTTATGAAGTTAACTTTTTGAGCACAGCGAAGAGCTCGGGGTGACAATTTAAAACCCCATATTCACTTTTCAGTATTGCTAAGCATCATTTAGTTCGACCGGATATTTCTGCCAGGGGACAGCGCCTGCTTCAATAATGTGGTTGCGCAAAGCAGTAAAGAGTTTCCGATACATTTTGTGCTTTTTGTCCAGCGGATGCTGCTCCTGCGGGTCGTCATTGAGGTTGAAAAGTTCCAGCAGTTCAAAGGGACTATTCTGGACGAGCTTGTAATCACTGTAGCGTGCAGCGTAATAGGCTCGTCCGCCATAATTGCCTCCTTCACGACGCACCCAGAACAGGAAACGGTCTTCGGCAGGCTGGTCTTTACCAAGCAGCGTAGGCAGGATGCTTCGGCCATTGATCTTGTGAGCTATAACAGCGTCCGCTGCCTCGCAGATAGTCGGAAACAGGTCCATAGTGAGGGCGACGCGATTGCTTTGTGAGCCTGATTTTATTCTGTTCGGCCAGACGGCGCACATCGGTACGCGAATACCGCCTTCGTACATATCCTGCTTGCCCGCTCTTAGAGGTCCATTGTTGGCTCCGACATTAAGCTGGCCCCCGTTGTCGGAAGTAAAGATAACCATTGTGTTGTTGCTTATGCCGGAATCTTTAAGAGCAGTAATCACCTTGCCGATACCATCGTCAAGATGTTCGATTAGTGCAACGAGCTTTGCGCGTTTGTCACTGATGTTGGGCTGGCGGTTCATGATGCGCTGGAGCCAGTCAGCCGGCGGCTGGATTGGCGTATGCGGTGCGTTGTATGCGAGGTACAAAAAGAAAGGCTGGGTTGAACTGGAGTGTGAGTGAATGTAGTCAATAGCCCATTGTGTGAACAAATCGGTAGCATGTCCTTTCGGCTCGATTTCTTTGTTGTTGTGTCGCATATAGTTATTGCCGTGGCGACGATGGTTATAGTAGTCATCCATCATATCGCCAAGGAAACCGTGGAAGTGGTCGAAGCCCCGCTCGGTGGGGGTATTGGGTGAGGCAAGTCCGAGGTGCCATTTGCCGACGATAGCGGTGTGGTATCCGGCTCGAGAGAGCAACTTCGGCAGCAGTACCGCCTGCGGAGCCATATAGCCCCAGTTGTTTGTCAGGTGTGTTCGGATGACGCCCGGGACACCGACAAGGTCTGGGTATCGGCCACTCAACAGTGATGCACGTGTCGGCGAGCAGACAGGACAGTTGGCGTAAAAGTTGTTTAACCGTATACCAGATGCGACGAGCTTGTCAATGTTGGGTGTTTTCATATCCTTTGCGCCGTAGCTCGACAGGTCGCCATAGCCGAGGTCATCGACAAGAATCATAAGTACGTTTGGCCTGTAAGCTGTTTGCTCTCTGGCCAGCGCACAACCGGAGATTGTGAGTGATGCCGCTGTTGTACTGACGGCTTTTAGGAAATCACGCCGTGTATAATTGGGAATATTCATATCCGTTAGCTCCTCAACAACAGGGTATTTTACGAGCACATCTTATTATACTTTCGTACAACTTGCGAATTCTTATTATACTTTTTGGCGGAAAAGTATAATAAGGTCTGCAAGTCGTCCACAATTACAGCTTATTAGTCGTTTTTTCTTCTGCCAGTACGGCTAATAATCTGCCGGCAGTTTGCTCGGAAAGCTGCTGAGTATCGGCGGATTGGTATTGGGTCCCCATAAGGCGGGATTCCTCCCTCGATAGCTGAGTTTTCCTGTTGGCGGTGAGTATTGGCATAGAGATTATATCCAAACAGGCTTTGCGAGCGGTCTCGGCTTTATCGGATTCCGTAAGCTGGATCAACTTCGCCGCCGCCAAGGGAGCATAGCGTGCAATCAGAACAGCACTTTGGCGATAAGCATCGGCGATTCGCTTTTCGAACTGCTCGATAAAATTATCGTCATTCTGCCACTTGCTATAAAGTTGTCTGTTTACGTTGTGCTTGTCCAAGATTGCCTGCTCGTCGAGCTCGCCGGCGAATAAGTCATCTATCACGGCAAGCTGTATTTGAGTCAATTGCTTTTCTTTCGGCATCTGTTCCTTAGCTCCCTTCTCTTATATAGACGGCTCGGTTACCTCGAATGGTTTGGGCTTGTCGATCGTAAACTGTTTAGACAAGGAACTCCACCTAATATTTGGTGCGAGCAGCGAGTTGTTAATTAGTGAGTAAAGTATGGGATACAGAAAGTTGACAGAATCAACGAATTAACTACTCACCAATTAACTACAGTGAATTTCAGGATTTTTTGTTTTCCCGCTTCGCGGGGGCCCTCTTGCGTCGCTTGCGAGGACGAGATTTGATGGCTTTTAGATAGCTGTTTGTTTTTCTTAGGCCCAGTTGTCGTGCTTTGGTTTTTACAGAGCCGGCAGACCGTCCAAGTCGCTTGGCCAGCTCTTCTGTTATTGTATTCGGGTAAACTTTCGCAAGCAGTTTTATATCACCCTCCGACCAATAGCGATACACGTCCGTTTTAATCCCGATATCGTACGCTTTTTGTCTGACCGCTGTCAAAGGTCGATTAAGCCGCTCAGCTATCTTCTTTGTGTTTCCGTGCGGATATAGTTTTCTAAGCAGCCTAATATCATCCTTCGTCCATGACCACGGGCCCTTGATGAGCTTCTTTTTCTTTGCCATTGCGCAACCTCGTTATATTGACTATTTTCTATTTACTATCCATTCTCCGTAGTCCCCCTGCTTTCTTGTGAAAGCAAGAAGGGGGGCGAAGTACGACTTTGATTCCAAATGCCACCTTCTTTTTCAATAGTTAATTGTCAATTATCAATTTTCAATTGTCAATAGTTATTTTGTGGCTTTGTTTCAAGTTTTAAGTTTAGAAACTGTTGGGCAATATATGTAAGAGCCGCTGCATTCTTTGCTGCTTTTCCAGCACCAATTGAGCCCAATCTGGGGCCCTTCCCGTCATGTGCAGCCACAGGTCTTTCGCCCGACGTCAATTGGAGCTGGACTCGTGCCAGTGATAATGCGTTCTCGATAGTTTTCTGCTGCTTGTTGTTAACGAAGAACACCAGTGAATTTAGGATTTTCGGTTTGCGATTTTCAAAAGCTGTTCGGTAATCGGAATTCGTCAATTCGGTGAGACGTTCAATCTGGCCTGCGCGGAGCGGCAAAAGTTTTGCGAGCTTGCCGACTTGCATTCGCTGGTTCAGCCTTTTCAGCAGTGCCAGTTTCTTCTCAAGGATGTCCGAGCCGCCAAGACGGTTGAGCGTGGCAAGCAGTATGTCTGCGTCCTGGTCGTCGATGTCCCAGACTATTGCGTCAGCGGTTTTATAGCCAAGCTCTCGTAAAGCTTGCCAGCGATGATGGCCGTTGATTATTTGAAAACACGACGTTCTGTCGTCATCTGGATTCCTGCTGGAGTTTACCCCGCACACCGATGCGGGGCAGGAATGACAATTTTTCTGTGGGCTCGTCCTGAGCGAAGACGAAGGGCATGGCCGAACTACCAATGGCTCATATCGGCCGGTCCGCTCTATATTGCGAACCAGCTTTGCAAAGTTGGTCTTACTCATTCGGTTAGGGTTGTCCGGATGAGCAACGAGTCTGTCCAAGGCTATCGATTGAACTTTGTTAATCATAATAACTTAATTTGAAATCTAAAATTTGAAATGGTTTCATTAAACCAGATGTAATAGACAGGCCTTGCGGTAAGCTTGCTCAATATATATCTCATTCGCTTTGGGCCGGTCTGCATATTCCGACGGCGGCAGCCGTAGCTGTGCAGAAAAGAATTGATTTGGCGCTCAATGAATTCGGCCTGGTCGTCGCTTAATCCAGCGAGCTTTCGCTGTACTTTTTCTTGGTCGATAAGCTCTGGGTCTTCTATCCCGACCATACTGAATGCTTCGGTGAGCTGTACACATCTTGCGGGCATCTTCGCTGTGTAAGCTCTCATTCCCGCTTTCTCAAAGAACGGATTGACCAGTCCCATCACCGCCATCGCCTCGATGATGGGCACATCCATTTTTGGCATAGTCTGTCGCACTAACCGGCTCGCTAAACCCAACCCACGGAACCTGGGCTCGATAATTACTCTGCTGATACAGCGAATGTTCTTGTTAATAAGCGCCAACTGTGTGCTCCTGTCGAAGCCGACAAAGAAATTATCCGTAGCAACATTTCGAAGCTCCAGCCCCGGGACCGGCATCGAGTAAACGATAACTCCCACGGCTTTTGTATTTAGCATCCCCCCTACCGGTTTCAAAGCAAAGATGCGCTCGAAAGGCCCCAGCCGACTATCGCGGTAGTGATAATGTGCAAGCTGCTTGTAATCATCAAAACAGCCCGGGACAACTCGTAACTTCCTGCAAACAGAGCACTCCTTCATTTTTACTGTCTGGGTACACAGACTGAACACTTCGAGAAATAGTCAATAATAAATTTTTAGCCCTCCCCCTATAATTAGCCCAACCTGCATATTTGATTGAAATTTGACGAATTTTTTAGGTGGCCAATCCATCTAAGTGCTTATGTAGAAAAGAATAAAAAAAATTTCAAAAATTCCGATTTTTGCTCACAGGTATCAGCGGTTTTGATTGAAATATCCCCGTTTTTCGTCGGCGGGGAACCGCCCGCAAATCCGAAATTCGAAATCTGAAATTACGCTACACGCGCTCCGCTAAATACCGTCTTTCATTGCGGACCTGTATCCCAATTCTTTTTTAATCAAGGCCATAAAGACGGCGGCGGGGTTTCGGCCGGTGCTCGCCTCTCCGGCGTAGTCCATGACCCTGTCGAAGATTTCCCCATTGAAACGGCCGTTTGCACAGCCGGCCATAAGCCAGTTTGTGATATCACTAAAGCAGGTGCGGTCGGATTGACTGCGGGGCTTGATAATGCTTATCAGGGTCTCGTTGAAAGAAAGTGCTCGAAGCGAATTCTAAGAAGAAAGAGATTGCTCTTTCGTATACGTATTCGTATTAACTTTCTTTTCTTTTTCGTTTACATTTCCTTTCGTTTTCGTTGGTTGAACCGGCGATGTAACATCGGCTGAACCGCGGCTAAGCCGTTGCTGCCTTTTTTTTGCACTTGCAAGTCCTGCCTTGCGCTGACGTTGTATGAATTTCTTTGCCCTCCTTAATTCTTTTGTTACTCGTTTGTGTTTAATCACGCCATTGCGTGTCTGAAATTTTTTTGAAATGCCCTGCCAGATTTCTTCGAATTCCTCTACATTTTCGCAATGGCAGAGTTTGCTTAGGGCTGATGGTTTATATTCGCATTTACCGTTGCTGGAAGTAAGATAGAAGATTAAGGTGCAATATACACTTCTTTCGGCATGAGACATTGTGATGTAATCTAAGTCTGTCAAAAACGCTTCGCTTTCCAGTTGGACGTACTTGATTTTCATTTGCCTACCTGCTTATAGATAACTTCTGTTGGGCCTGATAATTCCTTGACGACCAGAACGTCCGGCGATAAATCGAGCAGGATGTCATCGTGGCTTGAGGCCAAAATAAATATCGTTCCGGTACGCTTTGCGAACTTGTGGACGTTGCATGAAATCACCGCAGCGGTAATGCGGTCCAATTCAGAGCAGAATTCGTCTGCGAAGATGAATTTCTTTCTCGCTGCCAGCGCCATCGCCAGGCGAAATCGGTACTTTTGGCCTTCGCTGAGATTGCAGGG
>JBGVTO010000171.1:0-17536 GCA_041862635.1 Phycisphaerae bacterium
CAAAGCCCGATGCCTGCGTTGTCGGCCAAAAATGTTCTCAACGTGGAGAAAACCACGCCTCCGAGCATTTTTGGCCTGCCGCCTTGGCCTCGAACTTTTCGCTCGGCCTCATAACGACCCGGTTATTCGGATAAGCTCTTAGTGGAGAGCATTCCTCGGCAGGAAAAATGTGCCTGGACCCACACCGTCAGGGTATGGGACAGTACCATTGGCAGTAATGGAAACCTTCATAGGTACGACGTTCGAGGCCGAATAGGTCTCAACGTGTCCGTCGGTGTATCCTGCCCGCAACTTGATTTCAGGAGAATCGTCAGCATCGCTCTTGCGGGACCAATAGGCTGAAAGGAGCCATGTTTCGGGAGTAATACCAGCTCCATCGAATGGTTCGCAGCTACTGTACGAGCCGGGATTTCTCCAGTGGTCATAGCCAAAATAGTCGCTAACAAGCAACTTGCTATATCTTCCACTACTTGCCGGACCTTGTGGTCCTCTGAAAACGACCCTCCGTCCGCCAACAAATCCTCTGTAGTTCCAATAGAAACAATATGTACCACCAACTGGATCAGCTGGAAAAGAGGTATTGGGATTGTCCCAATTGTCGCCAGCATCCCACGCCTTCTGCAAATATTCGTATTTATGCGGTACATTTGGGCAATACATGGTACTCGCATCGGGTATGTATCTCCGCAGGTATTCGCTCATAGCTCTGTATAGTTGTGGGCTACGGCGTCTGTTACCGGTTAACCTGGTTGAGTCTGTCCAGTTCCAGGTATTACCGGCTCCAATAGTGGCAACCGATTCGGGGTATCTTTCATTGTGGTCTGATGCATAGAGGTTCATTGCGGACGTGATCTGCCTCATGTTGCTCATGCTCATCATCGTCCGGGCCTGACGTCGCACCCGACTGAATACCGGCAGCGTAATACCCATCATTAGGGAGATGATGGAAATAACAACAAGCAGCTCGATAAGCGTAAAGCCCAGCTTGGGTACATTTCCTACCTTCATGTGTCTGTGTTGGGCGCGGATTTCTCTATCCTCCTAACCGTGCTCAGACCATTCTATTTGCGCTATTTCGGCGCATCAAGCATATTTTCTATATTATACTCGACATTCAATCCCTTGTCAACCCTAAAAATGTGGTTTTTATCGGGTGCACGAAAAAATTTTTTGTAGCCGTTCACGGGGGCAAAACGGAGCTTTTGTGTCATTTTGAGGCCTTTAGGCTGAAGCAATCTCAAATTTTCGCAGCAGAGAGATTGCCACCCCTTCGACCCTTCGGCTACGCTCAGGGCAGACTTTCTTTTGCTCAGGGCTAAAGGCTTTTTCGGCTCTGACTCGCTCGCGATGACAAAAAATAGCCAAAATTCAACATATTACCCCGTGAACGGTTACAAATTTTAGCGGTTGGGATTCAATACACTGCAGGTTTGTGAACAGGTAACTGGCCATCACGATTGATAATCACCATGACGGGCCGCTCTTGCTTGCATAGGGCGTTCCACCATAAGCACCCATGTTCAATCTACCGCCGTGAGGCTTCTGCTCACGTCCGATGTGCATGCTGCGATCACCACTATCGATACAAGGACTTGTTTGCGAGTCCGTTACCCACATATTGTTCGGCAAATATCTGCCATATTCGGACTGCAAATGGTAGTCGCCATTGTCAGGGTCAGCGAACAAGGGGTCTTTGCTTATATTGCCGCGCTCTTGATCGCCAGGCTCCAAGCTTCCGAGGCAACTGTAGCGAGCATAGCATTGTTCTAAGTCGCCGAACTCGTTGTTCCATAGGATGCAGTTGGTTATGCTTGGATTAGACCCTTCATAAGCAGTAATCCCAAACTGATTATTAACTATAGTCAGATTAGTTAGCTCAGGTGAGGCGCTATGGCAAATGATAGCTGCTTGACCACAATTCTTAATAACAAAATTACGCAGGACACACCTTAAATTCTCAGCGAACTGAAAAGTAAATGCATAATCATTAGGCGGCGCCATAACCACGGCTGCGTCGTCTGCGCTCTGGATAGTTATTGCTTTGCTTTTGATAAAGACTGCTTCTTGATAGACGCCCGGCCAAACCATAACAGTATCACCATCAATAGCCTGGTCCACCGCGTCCTGGATGGTTGCGAATGCATTGTTCCTGCTCAGGCCGGTGTTGAATTTTCTGCCCCTTGAAGCATCAACGTGAAAGATAAGAGGACCGATGCTTTTGCTTGCCTGAGGCGTCCCGCCATATGCACCCATGTTGATACGATTGCCATTTGGGAAGGGCTCTGAGCCAACCGGGTCCTGGGGGTCACCGGCATCTATACAAGGGCTATTATCCTGGTCTGTGACCCATTGGCCATGGTAATAGCGGCCTAAGACTGACTGAAGGTGATAGTCATTTCCTGCTGCTGAGGCGAACAGAGGATTTGTATCGATGTTACCCTGTCCTGGATAATATCCCTCGATATTTGAATAGAGAACAGGGCTGAACGAAACCGGATTATTGAGCACAACGGCAGCGCCATCATTATACCACACGATACTGTTCCTGATGGCAATATTGCTGCCGTCCGAGTGAATCCCTCCCCTACTGTTGTCAGCAATCGTGCAATTTGTCACGCGTACATAGGCAGGTGAGCTCGCGAAGATGCCGCCACCGGCCTCTGCAGTGTTGTTCGAGATAATACATCGCTCCAATACGACGTTTGTAGAAGACCCTCCGCAGTAGATACCGCCGCCATTGATATTCCCCAGTGCCCTGTTAAAGGAAATGTCACAATTCGCTAATAGAGCTCCGCTTTGCCGACAATATACACCGGCGCCGTAACTGTTATAATAACCGACGTTCCTGTTGATTGTACAATTGACGATCTTGGCATCGGAGTTCCTTATCAAACCGATGCCGGCCCCATATCCACCGGAACCGGCTGTTCCGAGACCTCCGGCCTGGCACTGTTCGATTGTACAATCGATAATCTCCGGTGCACCCCCAACAACTCCGATGCCCCCTCCCAGCTCCGTTGAACACTGTTTAATTACACAGTTAATGATACTTGGACTACTGGACTCGCAGTATATGCCGCCACCGACCGGATGTGTAGGGCTTGGGCTCCAGCTCCCTGAGTCCAGCGAAATCTCGGAGCCCGGCACGACAGCCCCGATAATCGTGAACCCGCGCAGAACGGAGCTCTGTCTTTCTCCCCGGTGGAAGTAGAAGCCCCTGTGGCCCTCGTGGCCTGTACAGTTGATAGTCGTTCGATTCGGCCCAGCTTCACTGCGCACGGTGATTGCCTTGCCCCGAAAGTCGATATCCCAGTTGCCATCGCCCGTGTAGGTACCTGCAGAGACCTCCACGATGTCACCGTTAGACGCGGAATCGATCGCTCCCTGGATCGTGGCAAAGTCACGCGGCACACGAATCGTAGCGGAGGGCGAGCTCAAACGCACTACGATATTATCAATCAGGACCTCAGTTCCCCGGAATTTGACGTAACAGGTGCCCCGGAGCGACTCGATAGGGATGTTATGGCTTCCCGGCCTCAGCTGCCATGCCGATGACCAAACGACACCATCGTCCGAGAGCGAGTATTCTAAAGAGCCTGAGACCATGTCGGTGCTTTCAAGGAATCGTACGTCAATCTGCATGTATCCGCTAACTGCCCCCTGCGCCTGAACCGAGCCGACCGGAAAGCAATAACCCAGAAGGGCAGGGTCCTTGTTGTAGTCTCCGAAGCCTAATTCTCGCTGCAGTCCCGTATCAAGATAGTACAGATGCGTTCGGGGAGGAGGAAAGGCCCCTTGGGGCCAAAAAACCGAGTGGAGGAAGCTGTCTCTTTCCACGCTGTTAGTGCTGAAATCTTCCCGATATTCGTAGGTCCAATCAGCCTCAACCCGACTGGAGGTCAGGCAAACTACTGCGCTCACAAAAATAGTAGTAGTCCAAAGAACCCAACCTCTTCTTAGCTGTTTCATTTACTTTGCCCCTGTTGGACCAGATATAATACATCCTGTCCATTAATGCCGTCCTCCTTGGTTTGGGATAAGCTTGTATGCGTAAAATCCCACTGGTTTACCCAAGTGAACCTTCCACCAACTGCACAAGCCATAACAGACCCGGGCCGCTCTTAGAGGCCCTCTGTCGTTTTGGTCTTGGAGGTTTAAACTCCTCACTCGCTCCAGCTCCTTCAATGGACTGAAGATATGAGAACTTCAGATTTCCCGAGTTGCCTTGGTCGGTGGAGAAGGTGATTTCGTCAATGACGTCCATTTCCAGGTCGATTTTGTAGATTAATCTGAGACCTTTACAGATTAGCTCCACCTGCGCAAACTGGCTGCCCGGCGTATGCTTTGTCTCAAACGAGATACGCTGTTCGGCCGCGTCGCGGCGTACCGTATCGATTGTATGAAGTCCCATCCAAGGTCTGGTTAGCCCTTTGAAGAAGCTGCCGCCGGCGTATGTCTCAAACTGGTCAGATTGTAAACGGTTCAGATAAGCTTCATTGTACGTATCAATTATCATCAAGGAACCCACCTGCAGTTTCAGCCAGGGGCTGTATTGTTCACTGGTAGCGTAAACAAATGGTATTCTCCCCGTCCCAAAAACGTTCTGGCCGTTTACATTACCACTGACTCTAAAGTAAGTCCAGCCTCGTTTATGCATAGCATCACGGTTATCGAAGACCTTGGCTTTGGCCGGCCAATCAGACTGAAAGTAATCCTCTTCCAGGACGTTGTAATGACGGACAGCCCACGATTGATTTATGTCTTTGGCTTTGCCGCGGGCGGCAATGAGCAGCAGCCCTCTGCCGTTGGCCGCGATGTGATTCATAGCCTTTGTGCTTGGCTCGACTTGACAGAGAAAATCGGTCAATTCAGGATTGTCCGTGGGGACGGTCAGCACGCTAAGGTCTTTGGCCCACGTTCGGTAATTGTTAATATGGACACTATTGTTGTGGTAGTAGTAATTTGCGAGGTCATTTTGCAGTATCTGCCAGTACGACTTGTCACCGACCGTACCGGACTTTGCCCGCAGCATCATTGGTTTTGCCGGACCTTGCGGAAAATAGTACCAATACTCTTCCTCAGCGTTGCTGTTCTGGTCGAACTGGCCGATAGCCTGGTCGGCCACGGAGGGGCGAGGACCTTCGGTACCTTGCTTCCATGGTCCTGATGTTGAAACTATCGTGCCGGCAGTCAAGGCGGTAGCCGCAGTGAACGATACAATGGCCGTTTTCGTGGTTGCCACGCCGACGATTCCAGTCAGTAACCCAACCTCCATTGCGGAGGCCGCGACTGTCACTTGTGCAGCAGCGGCCTTACTTGGGGCTGTCATCTTTCCGAACAGCACGAGAGCAGCTAACAGAGAGCCCTTTCCAAAGCCGTTACGCGAAAGCTCTCGCTGCAAGGCTTTTTTCGCACGCAAAAACAGCATACGTGTACTAAACTCGCTACAGCCCATCGATTCGGCAATCTCCGAATGCGTCATCCCATCATAGCATCGCATAATCAGGACGGCTTTGTGCCGGGTCCTGAGCTTTTGCATTGCCGCCGAGATGATTTGTTTTAACTCTTCGCTGACGAGGTTCTCCAGCCCATCCTGCCGTTCTTTCAGTGTGCCCCTGCGTTCTGCACTGGAGACCACCAGTCTTTGTTGTTTCTGCTCGGTTCGATAGTGACGCCGCAGCTTGTTAATGGCTATGCCGTAGAGCCAGGGCCAGAATCGATCGGCTTTGTTCAGCTTACCTAACACTTTGCACATCTCCAATAAACTCTCCTGTACGATTTCTTGCGCCAAGTCATCCCGTTGAGTAAGACGGTAGATATACGTGCGCAGGCGTTCTCTTGCCTGCTGAGCCAACTGACCGAGGCATTGCTTATCGCCGAGCTGAGCCCGCCTGATCAGCTCGATTTGACACAATTGCTGATCCATACAGGGATCCTGTTATCATTAATCGCACAAACCAAAACTATAATTAAGTGCCACCAAAGAGGTCAAATATAACGTTTTTTCCACAATTTTACCAGCAAGTCACTACCTTTAGAACTTCGCGGGCTTTTGCCTGGCCCTACTTGGGGCCTGCATTAGCCCTTAGGCTTATCTCGCTATATCATAAATACTTATCAACAAAAGAGTTAGTGGAAGGCTTCCAGGTAGTTAGGTCTTTTCGCAAAGGGCGCCCGAGCCACAGCGCCAGTAAGAATATTATTTTACGCAATCGGCGAGGGCCTATTTAGTTGAGAACGACTTCCGATTGTTCAGCTTTCCACTACTCCTTTCTTCTTTCGGAATCTTCGGCACCTGATAATCGAGGTGCACAAGTAAAATGGGCACTACTACTTCGCCCGTCTTGGCCCGCTTGGCGGTGCCAAGCCGCGACATGTGCCCGACTGAGGTCCACCAGAGCCAACAAGAAGCATACAAGCAAACACTTTAAGCCCACAGGCAGAGAGGCCCTTTGCATGTAGAAACGGAGGTCTCAATTAGGTCGCTATTGCCTGAACACATAGCAAAGGACAAAAACATAGAGACACCACATTATATTGGATGACTCTTTTCCTATTTTTGTACTCTGGTACTTCCGGGGACTATATAATGATTATAGCATTTATACGGGCGCGAATCAAGTAAAACTTTTGCGGATTTTTGGAGAAATTCGTCGAGAAGACGTTTTCCTGCCAAAAAGCTGATTTAGAAAAAGCCCCTGCTTTGTAGAGAGTAGATTGAACAAAGCAGAGGCTTAAGCGATAGTGTATATTCCATACACTGTACCACCTCCCTCATTGCAAAACTAATCAGCAAAGACTATAGTTATGTGCCACCTTTGATAGCAAATGTAACGTTTTTTTCTGCTTTATCGAAGAACACATTCCAATACACAATCCAGAGATTTTGCTTGACGGGAAGGTTGCTAATTTGGTATAAATAAAATTGTTGTAGTTTATGCTCGCATAGAACCTGTCCTGAGCGAACATAAGCTTGCCCCGAATTAGCCGAAGCCCTGAGCCCGTTCGGCTACGCTCAGGGTAAACTCCGTCGAAGGAGTAGCCGAAGGGTCGCATGGGTGTGTATCTGTGGATTTTGGCCCTTTGAGGTGTGGAACATTTATAGTTTTCCAAATAGAGGATGAGTTATTGTGCATTATATGAGACACAGAGCTGGAATGGGGACTCTATGCTTTTCGGTGAAGATATTTTTACATTTCAATTGACAAGCTATATTTAGTTTTTGAAGGAGGATTATTATGTCTAAGAGACTGATTTATCTGGTTTGTTTTGTGTTTGCGCTGGGCTTAGTCCTGACGAGCGCAGCAAATGCTGCCGACCCTAATCTTATGGGCTGGTGGAGGTTCGATGGCGATGCCCTTGATACCTCCGGCAATGAGCGTCATGGTACGCTCCACGGTAGTCCGCAGTTTGGGCCCGGGGTTTTCGGGCAGGCCCTGGAGTTTCAAGACAATCCTGATTACGTGACTATAGACGGCTACAAGGGTGTTCTCGGCACACATGCCTTTAGCATAACTGCCTGGGTCAAAACAGCGAACCCTGCGAATATTGAGCAAATTGTACACTGGGGTGCTCATGTCGGTGGTCAAAGAGTGGAATTCCGCATCAACAGCACAAGGCTGCGGATTTCGCATGGGGACGGCAATGTTCAGGGTAATACTGATTTGATAGACGATGAATGGCACCACGTTGCAGTGACAGTAATAGATAGCGCCACGGCCTCAAGTACAGATGTCACATTTTACGTGGACGGCGAGGATGACACGATGGAATCAACAGACCCGGACGGGTGGGATATCGTCGCCAACGCCACCTTGGATGTTACTATAGGTTGGCGCCCGACACAGCAGGATAGGCCTTTCATCGGGTCCATTGATGATGTCCGCATCTACGATAAGGTTCTGACGCAGGAGGAGGTTCTGGCTATTATGGCAGGAGGTGGTGAAGGATATCCATTTGCTTTGGGTCCGGAGCCGGCTGATGGTGCTCTCCATGAAGATACATGGGCGAATCTTAAGTGGTGGCCGGGGGATTTTGCGGTTTCGCACGATATTTATATCGGCGATAATTTTGACGATGTGAATGACGGAGCCGAAGGTACGTTTCAGGGCAACCAGGCCACAACTTCTTTTACTATGGGCTTTCCGGGATTTGCGATTCCGGACGGTCTTGTTCCAGGTACAACTTACTACTGGCGGATCGATGAGGTCAATGATGCTGAGCCGAATAGTCCATGGAAAGGCGAGGTCTGGAGCTTTAGTATTCCTCCCAAGACCGCCTACTACCCCGACCCGGCTGATGGTGCCGAGCTGGTAGACCCGGATGTGCAGCTTAGCTGGACGCCAGGTTTCGGTGGAAAATTGCACACCGTATATTTCGGTGACAATTTTGACGATGTGAATAATGCTGCTGGGGGTCTTCCTCAAGGGGCTACGACCTATACTCCCGGCACACTTAAATTGGCTAAGACTTACTACTGGCGGGTCGATGAGTTCGATGCCGTCGCCACATATAAAGGTGACGTCTGGAGCTTTACAACTGAGGGCGCCGTCGTGAGCCTGAAGCCTTCTAATGACTCTGTGGATGTAGAGCATACGCCGATTCTTACCTGGTCGCCGGGAGTCTATGCTGCTTCACATCATGTCTATTTCGGCACTGATAAAGATGCCGTGAAAAATGCCGATACCGGTTCGCCCGAGTACAAGGGCACCAGGGACCTTGGTGCTGAGAGCTATGACCCCGGAAAACTCCTGTGGGATGCCACTTACTATTGGCGTATTGATGAGGTCAATAACGTCAATCCCGACAGTCCGTGGGTAGGTAATATCTGGAGCTTTACCACAGCTAACTTCCTTGTCGTAGATGATTTTGAAAAATACGACGTTAACGACAACCAGATATGGTACGCATGGCATGATGGGCTTGGCTATGGTACGCCGGGTACTGAACCATACTACGCGGGTAACGGGACCGGCTCAGCCGTAGGCGATGAAACCACTGGTTCTTATACTGAGGAAACTATCGTTCACGGAGGCAACCAATCGATGCCTTTATTCTACGATAACAGCATCCTCAGGTATTCGGAGGTGGAGAAGACGCTGACTTATCCACGTGACTGGACCGAGAATGGTGTCAGCACTTTATCTATTTGGTTCAGGGGCAATTCGGATAACGCCGCTGAGACGTTATATGTTGCTCTCAATGGTAATGCGATCGTTACTAATGATAATCCTGATGCAGCGCAGATAACTACCTGGACCCAATGGAACATCGACCTGCAGGCCTTTGCAGACCAGGGCGTGAACCTTGCTAATGTCAATAAGATTGCTCTTGGTCTGGGTAACAAGGAGAATCCGGTAGCCGGTGGTTCAGGTACGATGTACTTTGATGATATTCGGCTGTATCCCCCGCCACCAGCGCCGTAAGTGGCAATTGATTGCCCGCGATGATGGACAAAAAAGCAACGGATTTATGTCAATTCGGGGCCTATACCGACTGATTCAATATAGGCCCCTGTTGTTTTGGCGTCACATCCGGTGAACTTGGTGAGGGCCAGAATAGCCCCCAAAAGGCAAGTTTCGTGCGTGCGCACTGGTTTAAATATACCGGCAGGATCGATCCAAGAAATTTCAAGGTGTCCAGAACGGATCGCCGGCTGGAATAAACTTGATTTGTACCTCGTTCACAAATGACTTTAGCCATTCGCCACAGTATTTCATGCCGGCTTCTTCGGAAATGCAGTGCCCCAGAAGAATCAGGGCCTTTTTCCGGAACATATCTTTGGCATCCCGGACATATTCTACTGTCTCCCACTCTCGTGTCTCACCTGCAACCAGCACCTCAACGTCATCCCGCTGTAGCATCTTCATTTGCTTAATCGACCCCGACGCGCCCACAGCAAGGCCTAACTTCGAGAACTGCATCTGAGGATCACCAATGACCCGAATGGCTGAATGAGCATATTTCTCCTTTAGGCCAGTAACAAACTGCTGTAATGAAATCGGCTTCGGAAACCCAAAGTACAGATTCTCTTCTTGTTTTTGGAAGTCTTTCCATCCAAACATGTCAACCATTCCGGTAACAATGCCATCGGGCTCGGTTCGATGAATATGGTCGTGAAAACGCCACACAATCAAGTGGTTGTCCCTGATGAGCTTTCGCTTGGCATCGATGATAGGGTCGGGATCGAGCTGACTCGTATCATCCTGCCCATGATAGAATGTCGGCTCGTGTGTGATCACAAGATTGCATCCCTGCTGAGCCGCTCGTCTGAGCACATCATACGTGGCCATGAATGTCACCGCCACTCCGGTCACCGGCGCATCCGGATCCCCCGCCTTGAATGTATCGACAGTCTGCTCCTGCCAGGGACAGGTCACGTGCAGCTTGATCCTGTCTATGATCTGTTGAGCCGTAAGAAAATTCGACTCTTTCTTAACCTCTGCTTCCATTGAAGCATTAACTGCATTGAGGGAAACCACTGCGAGGCCAAGCGCCAGTGATCCCATAATGATGGGAAGAACAGCTCTTCGGGTTCTCTTCGCTTTCATAGCTATCTCCTCATATGAGTTTCTGTACCACACGGGCAGACAACTTACTTGCTTGATTTAAGGTCACCGGACAGCATGGGGCATTTATTTATTTTTCTTTTCTTTTTTTAATTTTCGTTTTTCCTTTGGATTAAGCTTGGCCTTTTTCTGTTTTTCCTTTTTGCCTTTATCTCTTTTTCCCTTATCGCCCATATCTGTTTCTCCTTGCTTAAAAACGACTTGTATTTCTTAACCTGTCCTCGGATGAAGCCACTTTGTCATTCATCGAACCTTTTTTGCGGAAATCATTGTTAATGATTAGCACAATACAATATGCTGTGGACAGATGTCAATTTCGAATTTTCGGATTTCGGCGAAAACCTTTCCTCGCCGGTAGATAGAGCAAAGAAAATCGTAACCCTCCTAATTTTGAGGTTATTTCTCATACTGTTGGAGAATGAATCGATATAATTAAAGTGGTGCGAAATCCACCTTCGCCAAGGCTTCGGCGGACAAGTATTTTTGGATTCGACACTTCGACCCATTCGGCCCTTTCGGCTACTCCTTCGACGGAGTTTACCCTGAGCGTAGCCGAACGGGCTCAGGGCTTCGGCTAATTCAGGGCAAGCTCTTGTTCGCTCAGGGCAGGTTCTATGCTGGCATAAACCACACCAATTTTATTTATACCAAATTAGCAACCTTCCCGTAAAGCAAAATCTCTGGGGTACGTATTGGCAATATGTTCTTTGATAAAGCGGAATAAACGTTACATCTGCTAATAACAGTGGCACTTAGCTATAGTCTTCACTGATTAGTTTTCCAGGGAAGGATGTATTACAATGTATTGATGGTAAGAACCTATCATCATTTGAGATGAGGGTCGTGATATGAGAGTGCTGAAATTTGTATGGAAATGTTGGTGCGGATTATGGCGGTCGGGGCCGGGTCTGCCGACCGGGATTAATTCACATAAATGGGAAAGCAAAATCGAGATTTTGAAACATTTGTCAAGGAGGCGTAATTGAACTCTTGAGCTAAAAGCGGTATATTGTGAATAGTTTGAACCATCCAAACTTCCCCTGCTCAGCTTTTCCCACGACTTTTGTTCTTCTCACGATGCTTCTTCCAATTTTCTGTTTTTCCGACTAAGCAGGGAGTGGTTGGTTGATATACACCAACATAATTTTCGTTTAGTATTTTTGCTATTTCGGAAGCCGATATATCTGAGGGAGAAGACTTCAAGAGTTTACCGACTTGCTTATTCAATAATCCCTGAGGGCGTTTCTCTACTGTTTCTGCTTGCTTTGGAGCCGCTAAATATTCTCTTGTCTGTTCCGCTAAATGTCGAAGGCGTTCTACCGTAGGGATCACCGCTGTGTCGAAAAAATTGACACACCAATACTCAAGGTCATGATTACCCTCTACCCTGTTCTTAACATGTTGAATTTGTCGCATAAAATTGGCGCAGTCTAAGAAATTGTGCCACATCTCCTTCAGTGACTCAGCGATATCAGGCATATACAAGCAGAACGTATCTACGATATCACCAAAATGCTTTTTGTGTACCTTATCCTTGAACAATTCCATAATGAAAAAATCAGAGAACCAGCGTGAAATCCACTTTTTGCGGAAAGCTATCGTAGTGCATTTAAATCTATCCCTTTGTTGACCAATCCAGTCGTCCATATCATTGGCAATCTGCTCCAATGATTCGGCTGCACGTGCTAATTTAATATCAGATTTTACTTTGGCCTTTTCTATATCTTTTATAATTCCGAGCATCATCGTTCCTCCGCACCGCCAAAAGGACGATAGCAATTGTTCCTATACCCGAAAAAAGTCAGCATAATAAACTCTGTCAGACTCATAGTTCCCAATTAAATTTTACGAAAAGTAATGAAAGAACGCAAAAATACGGCATTATAAAATTTGTTCAGACCGATAAGGCTTCTGCCGGCTTTCATCTCATTAAGGCCCTTGGATAGCCCCTAGCCCCCACCTGGATTCGCTCATTGTGATGGACTAAAAACCCTCTCAGTGGGGGAGTCCATATAAAATTTTGTGTGGATTCCTGGCATCCTTATGCCTGCCGGTTTGTGGCAGAATAAACCGCATTTAATAATCGTAAAAGGCAATGCCCTCACTATCGGTGCCAGTCCAGTTAATCTTAAACTCGCCGGTTTCTTTCTTGTATAACCATCCACCGGAGGTGCCGTCCACCGCTGCAGAAAAGGCAGTCGCTTCGTCTACATAGGTGATATTGGATAACTTGTTGTAGGGATTTCCGGGTAGTTTCTTAACATAAGGGCCGTGTAGGTAAGGGGCGGAAGGCACGGTGGATGGAGAAGCTGCCCCCGTTTCAGCGGTGGTCCCGGTGAATTGTAACTCTAACAGAGCCGTTGGTGCCCCAGAGCCATTTACATATCCCGGCGGGATTCCCTTGTGCTGCAACTTATAAAGCTCGATCTGGTTTCGCATTACTCTGAGATTGTCTTTAGCGGCTGACTCCCGAGCTTTCGCAATATGACCCTGAAATGTGGGCATAACAATTGCAGCAAGGATGCCCAGGATGGTCACAACTAATATCATTTCGACGAGTGTAAAAGCCTTTTCTTTCATTTCTCCAGTCCAAGAAACATAACAGTTATGACAGGCATATCCTATATCGGCTATTAGGAAGCGGTGCTTTGCCGGACGATTACATTTTTTAGACAATACGTTGATTTAAGATTTCGTTTTCTTAAAAAAGTGGCGGAAAAAATCTTTTTAGACCTATAATATCTCTGCCTGGTGTCCTATACAGTTAGGGTAAAATTTAGAGAAAGTCTGCGGTCTTCAGTAATGATAAAAGGGCTGCAAGCGTAATGCTCACAGCCCTGGAATAGTTTTGCAGTTATAGGATTTTGCAATGTCAAACTGCCGGTTATAAACCGGAAAATCTATTTTTTCTTCTTCTGTGGCACGATGCGCACGTCGTCGGTCCCTGCTATCTCGACCTCGTCTTTAGTCTTACCCGTCAACTTAGCAACTGTGCTGTTCTCATCCAAATCCTGAAGATCCTGCGTCTTGAAATGAAACAGCAAATCATCATCACCGTCATCATTTACATCGCATAGCCTCCAACGTACAGGCTCAGCTCCTGCGAATAGTACGGTCTCAGGGTCAATGTTGCTGGCATCGAAGTCCTCGGTCGTTAACACTGCCACTGGCACAACTCCCTTGGACTTGAGATTTATGCTGTTGGGATTGCCGCCGGGCTTGATGTCGATCGTTATCTCCTTTGGGCCGCCACTCGGAGGCGGTTGCAGATTAATCGGTGTGCTGCTGAGAATCAGGAGGTTGATTCGGCTTGTATCTCCGTAGTAGCCGTAGTAGCCGGTCAAAGTACCACTGGAATCGGGAGTCCAGTTCCCGTCGGGCAGGATCGTGCCATTACTAACTGCGAAGTCCGTTCCATAGACCGTCATGAAAGCACCCGGGCTGACGCTTATGAACAAGCCTATAGTCCCAGAATACATATTTAGGGTTCCACCAGTAAGCACATAGATGGACTGGGTGACCGATGCGCCTGTCAGAAGATTCGCTGTCCCCTTAACCCACAGAAACCCTGTCACCGGGTAGTCGATAACCTTCGTATCACCAAGTTGAACCGTCTCATCAGCGTGCAGAGCCGGTGCGGCGCATAACACAATTGCCAGACAGCACAATAAAAGTGTCGAGAATCTCATTCTAATATGATTTTTCTTATTTTTCTTTTTCATTGTTTTACCCCTTTAAAAATTGAGTTTCTTGTTTCCCCAATTAAGGAGTTATTATCGAGATCCATCCACACTCCGATGACCAGTTTTGCTAATACTGGCCTCCGTGCTCGCGAAGTAATTCGACGACATCTTTGCAAACACCTTCCTTATTGGCCCGAATGGACGCCCAGTACAGAGGAGTACGGGACAATAAATCTCTTGCATTCACATCCGCTCCCTGGACAAGTAAGAGCTCAGCGACGTCCTTGTGGTTCTGTTGAGCCGCATAATGGAGAGGAGTACGACTCGGACTTTTATCTTTTGCATTAACATCCGCTCCCTGGGCGAGCAGAACCTCGACCACATCCACGTAACCGTCTCTGGCTGCAAAGTGCAAAGGAGTTCGTTGCATTCGATTTTCTGCATCAACATTCGCTCCCCCGGCAATCAGAACCATGACTATATCCTTGTGGCCTCTTAAGACCGCTGCGTGCAAAGGGGTTTCACCCATCATATCAATTGCATTTGGATTGGCTCCCTTGGCAATGAGAAGCTCAGCAATCTCTGCATGACCTTGCTGGGCCGCGCAGTGCAGGGGTGAAAAGCATTGTTCTTTAACGTTTACATCCACGCCGCTGTCAATTAGAAGCAAAACCATGTGCTTCTGTTCATCCCGGAGTGCCTCGAATAGGAGAGCCTGGCCACCTGCTTCGGAATCCACCAGTGTAGGCTCCTCTGCCAATAAGGCTTCAGCCGTTTCAAGATCTCCCGACTTCACCGCTTGGTGAAATTCCGCGACAGAATTTCCACATCCGGTGAGTATTAAACTTGTTGCAAATACAACCATCACATCGATAACCCTTCTTCTTTTACTGGCCATGATAAGCCCCCTTAATTAAGAAAAATTGGTATTGATTAGCAAGTCGCACAGTGCGGCTCGCAACAATTGTTTGTATTGTCATCTAATAACTGTTAATAACACTATCGCAATGGTTCCTATCAGCAAAATAATCAACCCGATTATTAGCTCGGTCCGACTCATAGTTACCCCTAATTAAAGTATAAGAAATGGCTTGAGAGATACAAATTCACCAGAATAATAAATCGTAGAAATTGGCCTTTGAATTAACTTAGAACTCCCGCCGTATGGACTAATTTTTTCGACTCTACAACAGACGATAAGTCCTATAATACGTAGTGCTTTAATACTACAATGCTATTTAGATTTGTTCGATAATGATAATCTTTTGTTATATAAAATGTTATGTCAGTTATGTTAAATCCGAAATACGAATATCGAAGCACGAAACAAATCCGAATTACCGAAATTTCAAATGACCAAAACGTCAAGTCTGTGCCGTCAGTAGGAACCTGACTTTTTGTCCCGATTTATCGGGATTCGGATTTTGAGAATTCGATATTGTTTCGGATTTTGGGTTTCGTGCTTCGGATTTTAGGACCAAAACCATTTTTTACTGTTAAATGGCGTTATAGGATTAAGACACCCCCTTCTTCTTTCTTCTTCCTCCAGTTTCTTCTTTGGGGCAAGTTAGGGGCTTTTTGACAGCGCTTATACTCAAAGCCTCTATTCCTGCCCACCCGCCGTGTCGCGGACACGTCGCGACAGGTTTTGCAAAAATATAAAGAAAATTGCCATTTTTGCTCTTGGCGGATGTATTTATTATATTATTAATGGAGCTCTGCATTGTTTTAAGGGGGTTCCTGTAGAAAGCTCGCACGAGGTCGGTGCATATATAAGAGACAAAATTGCTGAAAATTTAGGGGGAGATGTTATGGGAGCGGTAAAAGGATTTTGGCAGCATGCGAACGGCAAAATTTACGCTGTCGAAAGCGATACTTTTGGAAAAATCATCGGCGGTGTGGGACCTTTAGATCCTGATGACCTACACGACCTCAATGATTACGATTACAAGCCCGCCATAACCGGATGGCTGGAAGAGGCGGTTGCCCAGCATAAGTTGCGTAGAATCAATCCCTGTATAGCGTAATTCCCTGGACTTCACTAACGAAAAGTCCTGTAATACATGATGTGTTAGAGCGCTTTTGCTTTCCTCCTCCAGTTTTACGTGCGGATTACCAGCTCTAATGGGCTAACCCACATAATACCTAAATAGTAAGGGCTTGGGGGCACTTACAGTGCCCCCAAAACCCGTCAACATCATCATACCGGGCCATACATATTAGCCCGGCCTAACATTTCTTCAACTACTCGAATGTAGCCTGTCTCTCAATTACTGAACTGAGAGATAGTCCACGTCGAAGGCTGTTATTCCTCCGGTTCCGGAGGAACCGATAGCGATGTAGTTACCAGCTATGTCACCGCCGGTGCCCGCGGTCACCTCAAATGACTCTGCCGGCCCACCATCGACGGACACAGTCATGATATGCGTGCCCGCACCACCGGCGGCAATGTCAATCGTAAAGGTGTGCCATTGGGTAACGTCGTCAACGGCGACCATGTTTACAGCTACTGCTGCTGCTGCGTCCTCGGTGTCGACGTAATCCGAAGGTGCATCGCCTACGAGGTTGTTCATTACAAGCACATCAGTAGCCACATCCTCAAACATAGGCTCGCCGGCTTTGGCCAGGGAGAACGAAATCGGTTCCATGCCTTCCTCACCGATGCCAATCATACCCTTGCCATCATCCCTGATGTGGTAGCCAATACCGCCTTCCGGCCAAGGCTCAATTCCAGCACCCCCATCCGGATGCATATCATCCAGAGGTGCCGAGGTCGCTACGCGGATCCGGAACTCGAGCGTTGCTCCGTCCAGGCCAATATCAATCGGGCGGGTAAGATATACCTTGCGGTTTGTCGGGTCACTCATGCCATAGTCTCTCGGATCGCCTGTATCCTGGATGCGCAAGAACGTAACTCCATCCTCGGTCAGCGCTACTGCGCCACCTGGCATGCCCTCGCCGGGCCCCGTGCCGTCCCATGCGTCGGAACCGTTGTCGTGGTTCCACGTATCATCCAGAGCGCCGCCATTATACACATAGGGAGGTGGGCTTGCGAGCTTACTAATCTCAGCCGCAGACAACGCCCTGTCGTAAATACGTACATCGTCAAGGAGGCCGTCATAGAAACGTCCAAGCGCTTCCGGGTTCTCGCCTAATAGAAGAGGCATTTCATTAGTAGCAACTCCATCTGGATCCGGATTTTCAGTCTCTGGAACTCCGTCGACCCAGACGATGCCACCAACACTTTTATCATAGGTTCCAGCGATATGGTGCCATTCATCCAAG
>JBGVTO010000172.1:0-28803 GCA_041862635.1 Phycisphaerae bacterium
CCTGCTCGAATGCTTGATGCAATATCTGTTCTGAAAAACAAGTTGATTGATTTTGATTCTTTCAAAGTGGGAGCCGACGATTTTTTTTCAAAGGCATTAGCAAGAGTTTATGCTCGCTATCAAAGTATCCTGTCCGAGCGGAACGGATTGGATTTTGATGACCTGCTGCTCAAAACCGCCTTTTTGCTCGAGGGCTGTCCTGAGGTATGCTGCGAGCTGTCAAATCGCTTCAAATTCCTGCTCATTGATGAATATCAGGACACTAATCACGCCCAGTATAGAATCGCCAAAGCTCTTGTTTCGCAGCACAACAATATTTGTGCAACCGGTGATCCGGACCAGTCTATTTACCGATGGCGTGGAGCTGACATCCGCAACATATTGGCTTTTGAAAGCGATTGGCCAAACGCCACAATTGTCAAACTCGAAGAGAATTTTCGCAGCACCGCAAACATCCTCGAAGTAGCCGACAATTTGATTGCATTTAATCGCAATCGAAAAGAAAAAAAGCTCATCCCCACAAAACCACCTGCCGGGGACGTTACCGTATGTGTCTTTGAGGATGAAACTAAAGAGGCCCAGGCCATTGCCGGAAAGGTAAAAGAGCTCATCAAAGAAGGAGTTTGTCTCAAAGATATGGCCGTGTTCTATCGTGTCAATGCTATGAGCCGTGTGCTCGAAGAGTCGTTTGTCCGGAACAAGATACCATATCAGGTTGTCCGGGGCGTGGAATTCTACAGGAGGAAAGAAATCCGCGACCTGCTTGCCTATTTGAAAATCCTTGTCAACCCTGATGATGAAATTGCCTTGTTGCGCATCATCAACACACCCGCACGCGGCATAGGAAAGGTAACAACAGACAGAGTTCGTGCCTACGCCGCCCGGAACCGAATCAATCTCTTTAAGGCGCTGAAGAAATCAGAGCATATCGAGTCTCTTTCTAAGGGGGCAAAGGCCAAGCTTGCTGTCTTTGTCAATATGCTCGAACAGTTCAAAAAAGACGTCGCAGGGCCGGTCGCGCCACTTGCCGAGCGTGTCTTTGCCGAATCGGGATTAGAGGAATCTCTCCGAGCCGCCGGCCCCGAGGGCCAAAACGCACTGGAAAACGTCAATGAGCTGATAAACGCCGTCAAACAATATGACCAGCAGACAGAAGAACCCTCGCTGGTTGATTACCTTCAGCAAATATCTCTTTTCAGTGACACCGATGCATACGACACTTCCAGTGACCGTACTGCGCTGATGACTCTGCATGCCGCAAAGGGGCTCGAATTTGAAAACGTATTTATAGTCGGCGTTGAAGACGGCATACTGCCCCACGAACGGAGCAACGCTGCCGAAGATGAAGACGAGCTGGAAGAGGAACGCAGGCTTTTTTTTGTCGGCATTACCCGTGCCAAAACCGGCCTGCATATCAGCTATGCCCGATACAGAACAGTACGAGGGCAAATGCTGCGAACAATACCCTCGCAGTTTCTTTTTGAGCTTGGTCAAGAGATTACTGAACAAGCTGAAGAAGATGAAAGTTACGAAGATAATCACCAAGTCAGCCAATCTATACCTTATTTTGAGACAGGCCAATTAGTACGGCATAAATCTTTCGGAATTGGAAGGGTCAAAGAATTTATCGATATGGGCGAAAACAGTGTCGTAGTAGTGAAATTTAATACGGGACAGACAAAATCGCTGATGGTAAAATATGCCGACCTTTTAAAGATTTAAGAATGTCAGGAGGATTCAAATGGCAGGCAAAAAATGTTTTACCAGGGCGATTTTATTATTGACCTCATTAACTTTCTTTTCAATCACCCCGGCTCTGGCGGATTCTACTGTCAGGATATGGGAAGAGCCGCTGGTGGTTCCTACTTACGAGGTGGGTAAAGCAGACCCAAACCCGAGGTTCTATACCGGCAGGACTTATCAAGGAGCACAAGGGCGGGTATATCCTTATCCGATGCTGGATGTGTTGACTGATAACCGTAAAGACAAAACTTACAAGGCAGCTTATCTTGAAAATGAGTACGTGAAGATTTGTATTCTTCCGGAAATCGGCGGCCGTGTTTTTGCCGCGCTGGACAAAACCAACAACCATGATTTTCTTTACCGCCAGCACGTAATCAAGCCGGCCCTTATCGGGATGATCGGAGCGTGGATATCCGGGGGTATAGAATGGTGCATCCCTCACCATCACAGGGCGACAACTTTTATGCCGGTTGACTATACGATGGAGGAGAACGCCGACGGCAGCAAGACTGTGTGGGTAGGTGAGACGGAGCTTCGGCATCGAATGAGATGGCTGGTGGGTATAACTCTCTATCCTGAAAAATCCTATATGGAAGCGACCATTAAGATTATTAACCGCACGCCGTTCGTCAATTCTATTCTGTGCTGGGCAAATGTTGCTGTCCATGCAAATGAAAATTACCAGGTGATATTTCCTCCGAGCACGGAGTATGCCACTTACCACGGGAAGAACCAGTTTGCGCAATGGCCAATTTCATACGAGTTTTACTCAGGTGTGGATTACACAAGAGGTGTGGACCTAAGCTGGTGGAAAAACCATCCATCGCCAATATCGTTTTTTGCGTGGAATTATCAAGACGACTTCTTTGCGGGCTACGACCACGGGAAAGAAGCGGGCACTGCTTATGTGTCCAACCATCACATTGCTCCGGGCAAGAAATTATGGGAATGGGGTCCGGGCCCTCGCGGACAAATGTGGGATAAAATTCTGACCGAAACAGACGGCCCTTATATAGAAATCATGGCGGGGGCGTACTCGGACAATCAACCCGATTATAGCTGGATACAGCCTTATGAAGTCAAAATTATTAAGGAGTACTGGTATCCTCTTCGAAAAATAGAAAGCGTCAAGAACGCCAACCTCAAGGCCGCTGTAAATCTGGAGGTGAGGGAGGGAAATACAGCCAAAGTTGGATTTAATACAACGTCGGCATATAAAAACGCTCTTGTTCTGCTCAAGGCCGAAGACAAAGTAGTTTTCAAGCAGCGGATAAATATCGGGCCGGACAGGCCGTTCTTGAAAGAGGTTGCTCTTGCCGCAGGCGTGAGGGAGAAAGATTTACGAGTTTCGCTTCAGTCTTCTTCCAGCGAAGAGCTCATAGCGTACAAGCCGGTTGAGAAAGAGGGGGCTCCGATGCCCAGGCCGGTCGAGCCTCCACCCGCTCCCGAGGACATTAAAACGATTGAGGAGCTTTATCTGACGGGTCTTCGCCTGGACCAGTTTCACAGCGCAGCTCTCGAGCCCTATCCATATTATGAAGAGGCGTTAAAAAGAGACCCTTACGACTCACGGGTCAACACAGAGCTTGGTATTCTGTACTGCAAGCGGGGAATGTTCAAGGAAGCAGTAGAGAAACTCAATCAGGCTATCGAACGGCTCACGAAAAATTACACCAGTCCGAAAAGCGGTCAGGCCCACTACTATCTGGGGCTGGCTTTGAAGTTTCAGGGTAAATACGATGCCGCGTATGACGCCTTATATAAAGCGACATGGAGTTCCGGCCTTCATACAGCCGGCTATTATCATCTGGCTGAAATCGACTGCATTAGAGGCGACTTTGAGAAAGCTTTGAAACACATTAACCGTTCAATCGCCGCAAATGCCTGGAATACCAAGGCGCTGAACCTAAAGTCTGCGGTGCTAAGGCGATTAAAACGGTTTGATGAAGCAGGTCAACTGGCCTCAAAGACTTTGGCCTTTGACCCACTTAACTTTTGGGCGGGCCATGAGCTTTACCTTGCAAAAGGTGCGGCAGGGTCGAGAAAAGAAGCAAGGGAAGTGATGAAAAGTATAAGCGTAAAGAGCAGAGGTGAGGTTCAGACATATCTGGAAACGGCCGTTGACTACGGCAATTGTGGTTTATGGGATGAAGCAATCCAGTGCCTGCGGTTATTGGCGGATTCCAAAGGAAGAGAGGCATGCAGGCACGCGATGGTCTATTATTATCTCGGTTATTTTTATGAGAAAAAGGGAAATGCTGAAAAGGCTTCCGAGTGCTACCGTACGGCAGGCAAAATGCCGCCGGATTACTGTTTTCCATTTCGCTTAGAGACAATAGATGTGCTCGTTAGTGCTATGAACAATAATCCATCGGATGCGCTCGCTCCTTATTATCTTGGAAATCTTCTTTACGATAATCAGCCGGAAAGAGCAGTAAAAGAATGGGAAAAATCACGGGACTTGGACGAAACTATAGCAACCGCCCATCGGAATCTCGGCTTTGCCTATGCGAGGATAGAAAATAATGTTACAAAAGCCATTGCCAGTTTGGAAAAAGCAGTAGCCTGTGATAAAAGGGACCCAAGAGTCTATTATGAATTGGACCTTCTATATGAGGCGGGAGGTGTGTCACCACAGAAAAGGCTCGATCTGTTGGAAGATAATCATCGAACGATAATCAAACGTGATGATAGTCTTTCACGAGAAATCGCTCTTTGTGTTCTGTTGCAGCAATATGACAGGGCGATCGAATTACTTGCCGGTCGTCACTTCCATACCTGGGAGGGTGGAGGGGAAATTCATAACGTATATGTCGATGCCAATCTGCTAAAAGGCCGAAAGAAGTTGAAAGACAAAAGGTATCAGGAGGCGCTTAAAGATTTTGAAGCGGCTCTCGAATACCCCGAAAATCTGGAAGTAGGAAGACCAAAACGCGACAGGAGGACCTGCCAAACCCACTTTTTTATCGGGACCGCCTATGAGGCCCTGGGCGATACTCAAAAAGCCGGAGAGTACTTTGAAAAATCGGCATCTATAGAGGTTCGCCGATCAGAGTACAGCTACTATAAGGGCCTTGCATTAAAGAAACTCGGCCATGTAGAAGAAGCAGAGAAGATATTTGAAGAGCTGATAGACTCTGCAAAGCCGGAACCTGACGTGACGTTCTTTACGAAGTTTGGAGAAAGACAGGCACATAATATTAGAACGGCAAATATTCACTATATGCTTGGCTTAGGATACTTAGGAAAAGGTAATGAGGCGAAGGCCAAGGCCCAGTTCGAGGAAGCTCTTAAGTTAAATATAAATCACCTCTGGGCCCGAGTGCATTTATCCGAACTGAAATAAAAATCTCTTGTTTGCCACTCGCCAGACAAAGAGTTTATCAATACGGGCAAAAACAGTGTCATCTTAGTCAAATTTAATACTGTGCAAAAAGAATCACTGATGGTAAAATACGCCAGCTTTTTAAAAACAGATATTTAGCCTGTGGTGAAACCGCAGGTTTAGCTGTTTACATTTGGCAAAAGGCTCAGCAAGGTTATGAAAAGGAGGTTACAATGAACAAACAAATAAATCGAAGAGAATTTATACAATTAACGGCGGCGGGAAGCGCGCTATGCCTCGGCGGTTCGGGGATTTTGGCATTTGGTGCAAATCGAAAAGGTTCAAAACTTGTAAGCCCGGGCTGCAGAGGAACAAAAGTCAAAGTAGCCAGAATTTATATGGGCACTTCGAGTGGTCTCTGGCCCAAGCCGAAACTGGATTTCAGAAATGAAATCCGTTTCTACGAATCCGAGTTCGCAAAACTAAAAGACGAGTTGTCCGATGTAGAGTTTGTTGTTGATACGTTGATTACCTCCCCGGAGCAGGTTGTGCCATTCAAAAGCAAATTGAAAGAAGTTGACGGTATCCTGGTGATTCACCTCAGCATGGGAATACGGTCGATTCTAAATGAGATTCTTAGCGTAGGTAAGCCTACCGTGGTTTTCGCTGTTCCGTATTCCGGGCACGGATGGACCGGATTCGGCAGTCTGCAAAAACAACCGCTGGGAGCCAGGATGGAATGCATGCTCACCACTGATTACAAACAATTGGCGGTTGCTATAAGACCTTTTCGTGCGATTCATCATTTAAGGGAAGCTAAGATTCTTAACGTCACAACCCGCTCGTTCGCCGGATATGCCGACGCCATGAAAAACAAATTTGGCACAGAGATTAAACAAATTGGACTGGAACAGGTAGAAGATGCTTATAACGCCGTAAGCAACAGCCGGGCAAAGGTCGAAACCGAGCAATGGATAAAAGAAGCCGCTGAAGTTGTAGAGCCTTCCAGGTCAGATATATTCAAGTCCTGTAAACTGGCATTGGCTTTTGAAGATATGCTGGACCAGGAAGATGCGACTGTGATGACCGTTGACTGTTATGGCACAATGTGGGACAAGACCATTAAGCTGCCTGCCTATCCCTGCCTCGGCTTTACAAGACTTAATAATATGGGATTGGGCGGTATCTGTGAATCGGATTTACGGTGTGCTATGACCCACATAATAATGCAGGGGCTGTCAGGAAAGCCCGGCTTTATCAGTGACCCGACGGTAGATGAATCCAACAACAGCATCATTTTAGCTCACTGTCTTGGAACAACGAAGATGGATGGTCCCGACGGCCCGGCTGCTCCTTACAAGCTGCGAACGGTTATGGAACGAAGAGAAGGAGTTGTGCCGCAGGTGTTTATGCGCATCGGCCAAAAAGTTACTCAAGCGGTATTGGTTGGCACCGACCTTTTGTTATACTTTACAGGCGAAGTCATTGACGCCCCCGATTTAGACAGAGGCTGCCGTACCAAGATTACAGTCAAGGTGGACGGCGATACAGAACAATTATGGAAAAATTGGTCAAGCGGACTGCATCGACAGACTTGCTATGGTGACATCACCAAAGAGCTTGAGTATTTTTGTAGATTTAAAGAAATTAAAATGGTCGATGAGGCAGTATAAGCAAAACACAATCTTATATTTAGCCCCGCCTTTTAGGCGGTATGTGTTTAGCCAGGGAAAAACCATCCCCAAAGCCTTCGGCTTTGGGGCTGCCACCCAATAAAATTAATAAAGAATGTGTGGCAGCCTCAAGCGCAGGACTCCAGCAAAGCGGAGTCCAAGCTTGGGGATGGCCATTTAGGCCACACATGGTTAAATACGTACTTTAGGTGGGGTTTTTCTTCTAAAACTGGAACGAAAGGCGAATCTTATGAATCGGAGAACTTTTCTTAAAGTCACAGGCTTAGGAGCTGTTTCATTAGCTTTGCCTGCGCGTCTGCTAACCGCCCAGGAACAAAAGGATCAGATTTTAGACGAGGTCGATACCCGCATCGAAAAATACCGCAAAGGTGATGCGGTATTGAGACTTCTTAGGCCGGATGGGAAATCGCTTAAAAGTGGTTCAACTGTAAGCATAGAACAAAAGAGGCACAAGTTTTTGTTCGGCTGCAATATCTTCAAGCTGAACAGGTGCAGGACAGCGGATGATAACGCTGCCTATGCGGAACGTTTCGCTGCGCTGCTGAATTTTGCTACGCTGCCTTTCTATTGGTGGAATTACGAGCGACAACGCGGCAAACCGGACGACGCCCGTACCGAGGAGATTGTCCGCTGGTGCAAGGCCCACAACATAACGACCAAGGGGCACCCGCTGGCCTGGAATTACGCCCAGCCATCCTGGCTGCCTAAGAACCCTGACTCAGCGATGCGATTACAGATGGACCGGATTGGGCGCTGCGTCCGACGCTTCAAAAACGAAATAGATATCTGGGACGTAGTAAATGAGGCAACACATTACGACCGCCCCGGGTGCAAGGAGCGTGCGCCAATATTGACCGAGGCAATCGGCAAAATGGGCATCGGGGCATACGTCCGTGAGTCGTTCAAGAGTGCGCGCAAGGCCAATCCTAAAGCCACACTGCTCATCAATGACTATCGAACCGACCAATCTTATGCCGAAAAGGTAATTTCAGAATTGGTCGATGACAGTGGACAGCCGTTTTATGACGTTGTCGGCATTCAGTCACATATGCACGGCGGGTACTGGGGAGTGCAGCGCGCATGGGAAGTCTGCGAAAGATTTGCAAAATTTGGAAAGCCGCTGCATTTTACCGAAACGACCCTTGTCTCAGGCGAGCAGGGCTGGGAGCTCCAACAAAAACGCAAAGACCCAAATTTCCGCTGGGTGAGTACCTCCGAAGGTGAAAAACGACAGGCTGAGCAGGTGGCTGAGTTTTATCGTGTCCTCTTTTCGCATCCTGCTGTTGAGGCCATTACCTGGTGGGATTTTACCGACCAGAATGCGTGGCAGCGAGCGCCGGCCGGACTTGTGCGAGATGATATGTCACCTAAGCCCGCTTACAACGAATTAGAACGGCTCATCAAAGGTAAATGGTGGACGCAAACCAAAACAACCGTCGAGGCAGGAGGCCAAGCCCGCTTCCGCGGATTTTTAGGACAATACGAAGTTGCCGTACACATTGGCAGCCGAAAACTAACCGGCACTTTCCAGCTCGATAAAGCCGCAAAGCAAACGATAGATGTCCGATTGAAAAGGGTCGGGCTATAAATCGTTGTGTATTTTTGTAGAAACTTCAATGGCCGTTATGACCTCTTGGGCATGTCGTGGTGATTGAGGGTGGAAGTCCTTAAATTTTTTTTGACAGCGATTCCATACGGTGGTAAGTTATTTGTAAGGCCAAGAAAACTTTAGCTGAAGCGTCAGGTTTTGGTGCATGGATGATTGAACTGGATGGCATAGAGTCCGAGAGAAGGAGATACTATTTTTTTCTGAATCCCTATGGAGATGCCGCCTTCACTAAGTGCCCAAAATGTGAGAGCAACACAAAAATACGCAAATTTCCACTGGTTATTCACATTGACCCTCAGCAGCTTCTGCTCTTGAATAAGAAATGCCGCTACTGTGTTAAATGCGATTTGATAATAGCCAGAAAGTCCGAACTGGAATCTTCAATGGTAGCCTGTTTTGAAGAATCGAAGCCAGAAATAATGGGGAACAATTATCTTGTGATGGGTGTTGCAGAAAGAAGGGATTGGCTGGAGGGGAAGAAAGGTAAAATGCCACAAGGAGAAACTATAGAACGCATGTTTGTGTTCAAAGACGTTCTGAATTTTGAACTTGTACCAACTGGATGGTATCGCGAAGGTGAAAATGAGATTCCCAGACGACGACAAAAGTGATAGTCTAATGATCGGTCAAGATACTCCCAAATATTTCGATGATGATGGAACAGAAACCAGTCCTGACCTAATCCCTAAGCCCGATCTATGCATCACTTGCAAGAAGGATGGGGAGTCTGGAGAAGAAGAAATCCTGTGCACCTTGACAAGGGCTGATCAGCAGGGAGAAGAAAAATTTATTTGTGAGGCATATGAGCCAAGAAACATTGAGAAGTAATGGGAGTTGATATATAAAGGGCCATCCTGTTTTCAATAGGTCAATAAAGGCAAAGGAAATTTCATATCATGCTAATATCTCCGGAAGAAGCGGAGCTGTTTTTTGCCCTATATCCTTCGGTGATTGGTTTTGCAGCTGGTCGATCTGGTGGCATCGAGGGTATCAGGGACGCCGGGACTTTCAAGTCTGCTCCTAATAAAGCCAAGGAGCAGGCTCGTAACCATCTTCTGAACAACATTGAGCTCATCAAGGATTACATGGAGGAGAACCCTGACGGATTTCGTGAACGAGAATTGGTATATATGTCGGATTGGTCTCTTTTCATGCAAGGTGATTTTTTTGCTGTCCAAGATCTGAAAAAATATACGGTATTTCTGCCAGCCGATGATTCCACTAAAGCGTATGGAGTTCTCGGTTTGACCGATGAGATAGCCGACATGCTCCCTCCTACCTTGCCCCTCCTCATCAAAGCGGTGCTCTTGCCTTGGAAAGGTCAGATAATTTGTGACGGTCTATTTACCATTTACAATATCAGCTTCGGAAGTGGGATAAGGGGTAGTATTCGGGAGTCTTACCGTCAGGCAAAGGCGGCTGGGATTATTACTTCTCTGGATCCCGATTGGAAACCCGAGAAGCCTACACCAGCCAAGAAGCCTAAGACTCCAGCCATCTATCGTTTCCTGAAGAAGAAATGCCCAAAGACAGTTGAAGAGTTCAAGCAGAAATATGGTGAACCCCGAATGGATTTGGCAGGAGAAGCAGCCCGTGAATATAGTCTATGGTCTATTGACGGCACACCATCTATTGACGCAGACATCCTGATGATATATGCCAACATTATTCGCCACCAGGTATTATATGTCTATGCGAAAGAGGGCAAGATTACCTGTGTCTCAGTGGCCGATCCCACCGATTGGAGCCGAAACGATTTCAAGCCTAATGAGGGGCAAAGACTATTGTCCTGATCCTGGGTGCTGTTTACTACAATTGACCATGACATAAGCAGATTCACGATGTCCATTATGATTGCATCGTGAAGTCGAAAAGCTGTTCAGATAAGCTACGAACGCTGGCTGAAACGTCGTAACGAGGATGCCTCAAAGAAAATTTTTGTGGCGACAGGGATTTTAGTATTCGACTTTGAGCTCTTCATAGGTGTTCTATTGCCTGAAGGAGTTTGTGATGCGAAAGCTCTTTGTTATTTGTGCTATTGTAGGATTGTTTTACGCCGCAACGTGCGATTTGTGCAAGCCGGCTCAGGCTGAAAGTAAGAGTAGGAAAGCTTCTGAGCAAAAGTATATCAAAGTGCCGGTCAAGAGGAAACCCGCGGACAAAGACTGGAAGCTGCGTAATACCCGAACAATAGAGCTGCTGGACGGTTTCCAACCGGGTTCAAAGAAAATCCGATACAGCAAATATGGCGGCAGAGTTGACAGCAAGGCCGAGGCAAAAGGCTTTTTTTATCCAAAGAAGGTGGCAGACAGATGGTGGCTCGTTGACCCTGACGGGAACCTGTTTGTGCATATCGGTGTTTGTTCTGTGCGCAGGGGAAAGTCCCAGATAAGCCAAAAGCCTGCTAAAGAAAAATTCGGCACATGGGAAAAATGGGCAGAGTTTACTACTGCACTTCTTGCGAAGTACGGGTTTAACGGAATCGGCGGATGGTCGGATGCAGAGCTCCTGCGGGCAACGTCACAACCTCCGGTATACACACTTTCGTGGAATTTCATGGGATCGTTCGGCAGGTCTAAGAAGCTTGTCTGGCAGGAGCCGGGACATCTCGGATACCCTAACAGATGTATTCCGGTATTTCATCCGGATTTCGAGAAGTTTTGCGATGTTTACGCCAGGCAGCTTTCAGCGACCAACGACGACCCGTGGCTGATAGGACATTTTTCGGATAATGAGATGCCTGTTGTCTCTGATATGTTGGACAGGTCCCTGCAGCTTGATGTGAATAATCCGGACCTTCGATATGGCTACGAGGCAGCTAAAAAATGGCTCGATAAAAGAAAAGGAAAAAAAGCGTCACCCAAAGACATAACTGATGCAGACAGGCAGGCTTTTATTGTGTATGCGTTCGAGAAGTATTACCGGATAACCACAAATGCCATTCGCAAGTATGATTCGAACCATTTGTGTCTCGGTTCAAGGTTCCACGGAAGGGCACTTAGCCTGCCGCATATATTCAGGGTGGCCGGAAAGTACCTGGATGTGGTGGCGGTCAACTATTATGGTGCGTGGGGGCCGGATCCAGAGAGGATGGCAATGTGGAGCCGGGAATCGGGCAAACCGTTTATGATTACAGAGTTCTACACAAAGGGACACGATTCTGGCCTTCCGAACGTTTCGGGTGCAGGATGGCTGGTCCCGACCCAGAAGGACAGAGGTAGGTTTTATCAGCATTTCACAATGGGGCTGCTCGAATCCAAATGCTGCCTCGGCTGGCACTGGTTTAAGTTCAGAGACAATAACCCGGAAGATTTAAGTACCGACCCATCTAACCGCGATTCAAATAAAGGAATAATTGACTATCAGTATAAGCCGTATGTTACACTGCTTGAGGACATGAAGAAACTTAACAATGAGGTGTACGCACTTATCGACTACTTCGACTCAAAGTGAAGATGGGCATTGAAAAGCAATTGCATATCAATTCCAGCACGTTATAATTTCACCAGAATTGCTTTAATCCAGATAAGATTTGTGAATGGCTGATAAAAGGAGAGATTATGAAAGGTACTGGATTGTTTAAGAATTGGGTTGAAAAATCCCGCTTTGTGTTGTTGCTATTAGTGTTCCTCACAGCTACTACGGCAAATAGCGCGGGAAAAACACAGAAGCAGATTCCCCGCCCGGAACATCCCAAGCCCCAATTTCACCGGGATACCTGGCTGAACCTGAACGGTGAATGGAGCTTTGGTTTTGACCTCGGTTTCTCCGGCGCTGAGAAGGATTGGCCGAAGGATGGTGCACGATTGGATAAAAAAATTATCGTTCCTTTTTGTCCGGAGAGCAAACTATCGGGCATCGGATATACAAACTTTATGAACGAAGTTTGTTATCACCGGAAATTTACTGTTCCTAAGCAATGGGACGGTATGGGGGTATTTCTACACTTTGGTGCGGTCGATTATGACTGCCGTGCCTGGGTCAATGGGATCGGCGTTGGTCGTCACTACGGAGGCAGCTCGTCATTTTGCTTTGAGATTACAAGTGCGCTGCGCAATGGCGAAAACGACCTTTTCGTCTGCGCTCTCGATGATGTGCGCTCCGATGTACAGCCTTCGGGCAAACAAAGCAGGAGACTCGAATCACACGGAGTTGTCTATACGCGGACCACAGGTATCTGGCAGACTGTCTGGTTGGAGGCCCGGCCACAAAGTTTCATTGAATCTGTTCGCATCGTACCTGACCTCGACAATCGCCGCTTCGTTCTGACCCCTGTTATTAATAACTACCGCCGGGGTATGGAGTTTCAAGCCACTCTTTTTTCCGCTATGGGCAAAAAGCTCACCTCGGTTCGCTCACAGTCAGCCAGCGGCATTGCTCAGGTGCTGGATGTGAAAAAGCCCCGATTATGGGGGCCTGACGACCCATACCTTTATAAACTCCGGTTCGAGCTTCTACAAAGCGGTCGTATAATAGATACAGTGAACAGCTACGCGGGGCTTCGCAAATTTCACATAGAAGGAAACAAGTTCTATCTAAATAACAAGCCCATCTTTTTGCGGCATGTTCTCGACCAGGGATTTTATCCCGATGGCATTTGGACAGCGCCCAGCGACAAGGACATCAAGGGCGATATTGAACTCTCGCTGGCTGTAGGCTTTAATGGTGCGCGTCTCCATCAGAAGGTCTTCGAGGAGCGATTCCATTACTGGGCCGACCGTCTCGGATATTTGACCTGGGGTGAGTTCTGTGATTGGGGCGGCTCCCATTCGTTCGCCAATCCACAGGGGGTTCACAATCATCAGCGCGAATGGCGAGAGGTGGTAATGCGCGACCTGAACCATCCTTCAATTGTAGCGTGGACGCCGTTTAACGAAACGGCAGGGGGGGCAAGGGCTCATTTTGAGATTCATCGCCGTGCCGTCCAGGAGACAGTGGACCTGACCCGTGCATTGGACCCGACGCGTCCAATCAATGACGCCAGTGGATACGTCCACGTTGAGACAGACATTTTCACCGTGCACGACTACAACCAGAATCCCGATACATTTCGTGAGCGCTACGCTTCGGTCGCACCCGATGGGAAAAACGTCTCTATCCGTTTCCCTGAGATTTCCGTGCCTTACGAGGGACAGCCATACTCGGTGGACGAATACGGAGGTACCTTCTGGACCAAAGAGCACGCCACCAAGGAACCAGCCGGCAACAACAGGAACCAGTGGGGATACGGCAAAAACGCTGAGGAGGTTGAAGAGCTGATTGGCAAGCTTACCCTTATTCTTACCGACCATCCCAACATTGCCGGCTTTTGCTACACGCAGCTTACCGACATCGAGCAGGAAGTAAATGGTATTTACACTTATGAGCGGGAGCTCAAGTTCGATGCAGAACGTCTAAAGAAGTTTTTTGGAGCACCGGCAGCAATAGAAAAGAGTGAAGACTAATCGCCCGTCAGGAATGCGAACTTCCGGCTGCTATTTTTTTGTAAGGGAAATTTTATGAAACGTCGCGATTTTTTGAAAGTGGCAGGCTATGGTACAGCGGCATTAGTAATGCCGGCGTGTGCTCAAACGCCGCAGCGCCTCTCGAAAGGCAAAAAGCCGAATATCGTTTATATAATGTTGGATGAGCTCGCCTACTTTGAGCTGTCCTGTATGGGCAACAAATACCTCAAGACCCCGAACATTGACCGGATGGCGACGGAAGGTATGCGCTTTACTCAGGCGTTGGCGGGGGCTCCGGTATGTGCGCCGACCCGCAGTGTTTTGATGACCGGCCAGCATACAGGGCACACAACCGTTCGTACCAATCCGGGCGGAGTGCCGCTGCGCGCCGAAGACGTCACTGTTGCAGAGGTGCTCAAACAGGCAGGCTATGCCACTGGCGGATTCGGCAAGTGGGGCTGCGGCGACCGCGGGACTACCGGCGCTCCTGAGAGGCACGGCTTCGATATCTTCTTCGGTTATTATCACCAGGTCCACGCTCACTCGTATTTCCCCAACTACCTTGTCAGAAGCGGCGAGAAAGTGCCTCTTGAGGGAAACACCGGCGATTTTTATAAGGGAAAGCAATTCTCACAAGACCTTATATTCGATGAGTCCATAAAGTTCATCCGGGAGAATAAAGACAGGCCGTTTTTCTGTTATTGTGCGTGGACCCCACCGCACGGCCGATGGGGCATTCCTGAGGATGAGCCATCCTGGCAGTTATTCAAAGATAAACCCTGGACAGCCGAATCCAGAATGCCAAACGATGCGAAAGTGTACGCCGCTATGGTACATATGTGCGACCGCCAAATCGGAGAAATATTCGCTTTGCTCAAAGAGCTCGAAATTGACGATAACACGATTGTATTCGTCTGCGGCGATAATGGTGGAGCGCGTTATTTCAACCACTTCTTCGATTCCAACGGGCATTTTCGAGGGCAGAAGGGGAATTTATATGAAGGCGGTCTGCGTATCCCGATGATTGTGCGCTGGCCTGGCAGGATTAAGGCCGGAGTTGTCAGCGACCATTTGTGGTATTTCGCAGATGTTATGCCCACCTTGGCGGAGCTTGCCGGAGTCGAACCACCGGATAATATTGATGGAATATCAATTATTCCGACACTATTTGATGAGCGCAGCGCAGGCCGCAAGCAGAAAAAACACAAATACCTCTACTGGGAGTTCAGAGGACAGACGGCTGTGCGAATGGGTGACTGGAAGGCCGTTCAGCCGGGCAAGAACAAACCGTTCGAGTTGTATGACCTAAGCAAAGACATTAGTGAGCAGAACAATATAGCAGATAAGCACCCAGACATCCTGGCAAAGATGAAGGCCTATGCACAGCAGGCCCATACCGAAAATATTCCGGGCGGCTGGGTCGATAAAGAAAAGGCCTTCAAAGGCCATGAATATCACTGACGAAAACATAGACGAAATATTAGCGAAGTAGATATTTTAAGAACGATTTTGAAAGGAATAGATAAGTGCCGAAGCAAGAAGTTAAACTCCACTATAAAAATGTTATGGCAGATGTTATAGGTAACGAGCACGGCATTACACCCGGGCAGTTAAAAGACCTCGCTGAAAAAACTTCGCCTTTAATTCTTCAGTTGAACAATGAAAGGCAAGCCGGTGAAACACCTTACCGGGACCTACCGTATAACTCGCGAATCGCTCAAGAGGTCAAGAAACTGGTCAGCGAGCTAAGGGGTCGATGCGAAAATCTCGTTGTCTTCGGCATCGGCGGTTCTGCTCTCGGCAATATTGCTTTGCAAACAGCTCTTAATCCATATATGTATAATCTTGATGAGAATCAAAGGGCCGGCCCGCGTCTGTTTGTGTTCGACAACATCGATCCTCCACAGATTGTGTCGTTTCTGGACTGGCTCGATGATCAGCTCGATAAGACAATTTTTAACGCCATCAGTAAGTCCGGCTGGACGGCGGAAACCGCAGCTCAATTTATGATTGTCCGCAAATTGCTCCTGGATAAACTCGGACCCGACAACTGTAAAAAACAAATAATCACGACTACAGATGCGAATCAGGGCATTCTTCGTCGTATCGCCAACAATGCGGGTATTAAAAGCCTTATAATACCGGAGGGTATTGGCGGCCGATTTAGTGTTCTAAGCGAGGTTGGCCTCTTCAGTGCCGCTATGTGCGGGATTGATATCGATTCACTTTTAGAAGGTGCCCGCGATATGGATGCCAGGGTTAAGTGCGAAGATTTCTACAAAAATCCTGCTGCAATCAATGCCGCTATAAATTACCACTTCTACAATCGCGGCAAAAGGATTTCTGTAATGATGCCATATAGTTACCACCTCAAGGACTTATCTGATTGGTACAGACAGCTCTGGGCGGAAAGTCTCGGCAAAAAAGAAGATTTAACTGGAAACGATGTTCATATTGGTCCCACACCGGTCAAGGCGCTCGGCACAACCGACCAGCACAGCCAGGTGCAGTTATATCGCGAAGGGCCGAACGATAAACTGTTTACTTTCCTTCAGGTCCGTAGTTTCGATAAAGACATCAAAATAGGCCCGGCTCCCGAATATGCGCAGGAACTCGGATTTCTTGCCAGCAAAGATTTGAGCGAGCTGCTAAACAATGAGAAGAGGGCCACCGAGTATGCCCTTTTGGAGAGCGAACGTCCCTGTCTGACGGTCCTTTTTCCCGAAGTGAACGCCTATACAATCGGCCAGTTTATTTATTTATTTGAAGTAACGACTTCTTTCGCCGGTGCTTTGTTTAACATCAATCCCTATGACCAACCTGCCGTCGAATTAGGCAAAGAAGCCGCCTTTGCACTTATGGGCAAGGGCGGTTACGAAAACTTAACACAGGAAATTCAATCCAAGACTGAAATTGACGAGCAGTTTCTGGTCTGATACACTTACTTGCGCTTGATTGTGTGGCAGATTAGAGAGTTTGACAATGGATTACGCAGTGATAATGGCAGGAGGCACGGGCAAGAGACTATGGCCGCTCAGCCGAGAAAAACGCCCCAAACAGGTCTTAAAACTCATCGATGGCCAAACACTTCTTCGCTGTTGTTTTGAGCGTCTCTCGCCAATATTCGATACGAGAAACATAATCGTCCTTACAAACGCCGGCTACGCAGATGTGGTCCGCGAAAGCCTCTCCGAGCTGCCCTTTAATAATGTCATAGCTGAGCCTGCTGTTCGCGATACGGCCGGCGCCATCGGGCTGGTCTCAACCGTTCTGACAAAATATGACCCCAAAGCCACAATAGCAGTGGTTACTGCCGACCAGATTATAAAGCCACCGGAAGTACTGCAACAAGCCCTAAAAGATGCCCTTGTCTTTGTGAATAACAATCCGGACGATATGATTACTTTCGGCATACAGCCGACCTTCGCCAGTACCTCGCTCGGTTATATAAAATGTATCAATCCTTGTGAGTACCCCGGCTGTAAAAATAAGATTTATTCCGTCGAAACATTCAAAGAGAAACCGGACGAAAAAGAAGCGAAGGAATATCTCAACACCGGCCAATACTTCTGGAATTCCGGTATGTTCGTCTGGAAGGCCAAAACAATCTTAGCTAATTTGCAAAAGTTTCTGCCCGAGGCTACAGAGCCGTTGGCCAGAATTCAAACCGACTGGGACAGCCCGAGTCAGCAGCAAACGCTCCAGGACTGGTTTGTAAAGCTGCCGAAAATTAGTATCGACTTCGCCGTGATGGAAAAGGCCGACGGGGTCCACGCCATAAAGCTGGATTGTCGCTGGCTCGATATGGGTTCCTTCGCAGCACTTGCTGATATTATCAGTTCCGACAAAGATAATAACATCGTCGTAGCCGGCACGAGCGAGCTGCTTGACTGCAGGAACAGCATTATCGTTACCGAAGAGAAGGGCCATCTAATCGCCGCTATCGGCCTGGAGAATATGGTCATAGCCCACAGCCCCGATGCCACACTTGTATGCCACATCGACCAGACCCACAGACTAAAAGAGCTGCTCGAGCTGATAAAGCAGCACGCCGGCGAAAATTTTCTGTAACATAATGGTTTACAGCGTAATATATACGAACAACAAAAATGAGATACCTTGCAATAGATTATGGCATTAAACGCACCGGATTGGCAATCTGTGACTCCGGCGAGACCATTGCCTCACCCCTAACTGTAATCGAAGGCCAAAAGGAGCTGCTAAAAAAGATTGCAGAGGTAATCGAGACCGAAAATGTCGAAGCCGTTGTATTGGGGCTGCCTTTGAATATGACCGGCTCGGAAAGCTCCCAAACCAAGCTTGTTTTTAAATTCGCCGAGCAGTTAAAAGACTATCTGCACATTCCTGTCCACTTTCAGGATGAACGCCTGAGCAGTTTCAGTGCCGAAGAAAAGCTCGCTTCCGCCAAATTTACGAGAGGGAAAAAAAGAAAACGCCTCGACGCCGTCGCCGCCGCGGAAATCTTAGAGGCCTTCCTCGAACAAAAAACGCTCCGGAATTCCGCCGGGACAGATACCCCATAAACACACCTCTGTATATATAGGATGATTTGATTTGGCATCACAGTAGTAAAATGTAGTAGTCAAATGACTACGACCTTCGTATCCGTCCGGCCAGGTACATCCTTTTTCCCACGCTGATTTCTGCATCATTACCGCCAGTCCACCAAAAGTTTTTTTCCTTGCAATTGGCTGAAGATACATTATAATGCTTGCATTAATGGAGGATTCTGAAATGATTTTCAATCAGGAGGTTTTTTGTAGAACAACCGCAAGTTGCTAAGACTGCGCACAGTACGCGGCGTGCAAATAAAAACTCTTTGAAAGGGCAGGGTAATGAAAAAGACAATTTCACTCGTATTGGTTTTGGCATTCATCATAGACCTGATCCCAGGCGTTGCCAAGGCAAAGCTGGTGGCATGTGTGGGAGGCAGAAGCGGATTTTAGTCATCCAGCGGGCGGAATTCTTGTAGTTTATCGATAAAGGAGGATTATTATGTCTAAGAAATTGATTTATTTCACTTCTTTTGTTTTGGTGCTTAGCATGGGCTGTTCTCTTGCGCAGGGCCAGGAAGGACTCATCGGATACTGGAAATTCGATGAATCTTCGGGAACAATCGCAGCCGATAGCACTGGGGGAGACAACGATGGCGCGTTAATCGGCGACCAGCTCAGATGGACGGCAGGCTGGTCCGCCGGTGCTCTCTCATTTCCGGGAGAGCCGATTGATGCCCGCGTGGAGTTCCCCACAACGGGCATGTCGGCGACAGCGGGAACGGTTGCCATGTGGGGTTACCTCTTCGATCCACAGCCCGAGACGCAAGGCCGGTACTTCTTTGGCCATACGACCCAGCCGCAATGGGCCAATCGCGTCCAGATCTATATGCAGGAAGGAACCACGCCCTCGAGGCTTCTGGACATCGGCCTTGGCAACTCCCACACCCGCGATACGGACATCATGGAACTCCCGTTGGAGGAATGGCTCCATGTGGCTCTGACCTGGGATTCAGGCAGCTACGTGGTCTATGTAAACGGAGAGGAGGTCTCGAGTGGAACCTACACGGGGCTGTCCGTTATTCATCCTGTTGCCAACATAGGCAACGACGGAAGCTCAGCACCTTATGAGGCTTTTTGCGGTCTTCTCGATGAGGTGCAGCTATATGATAACGCTTTGAATTCCGTTGAGGTTCTTTCGGCTATGCAAGGCCAGATATGGCCGTATGCCTGGGGCCCCAACCCGGCTGATGGTGCTAAATATGTGTATCCGGATGTAGAGCTTAGCTGGTCGCCGGGAGATGGTGCACAATTACACATTGTATATTTTGGCGATAATTTTGACGATGTGAACCATGATGCCGGGGGTTTCCTTCTGGAAACCACAACCTATACTCCAGGCCCTCTTGAATTGGATAAGGTTTACTACTGGCGGATTAATGAGTTCGATGGCGTCGTAATCCATAAAGGCGAGGTCTGGAGTTTTAGAACAATACCCGAAATTGATCCCAATCTTATCGGCGGGTGGAAGTTTGATGAGGGCTCAGGGACCATTGCATACGACTCAAGCGGCAACGGCAATGACGGAACACTGGAAGACGGTCCGACAGTTGTCGACGGACAATTTGGACAAGCGCTCGCATTTGAAGGCAGTCGCGTCGCAATCCCCGCCTCTGATTCGTTAACTGCCGACCTGTTTCAGGGATCATTTACGCTGTCTGCCTGGATTAAACCGAGGCGAACCGGCGGCACGTGGCAGCAGATTTTTCGGTCGATGATAGCGGCTGACACCTCAAATGACACGCTGTTCATTAACAACGATGGGAGGCTTTCATGGCGTGGTCGCATTGGCGGAAGTTGGGCGGGAGGTATGTGTGAGACAGCCTCAGATGTTGTTCCTGCCGACCAATGGACACACGTCGCAGTGGTAGGGGATGGGACGAGCTTTCGCATCTACGTCAACGGGGCCCTCTCACAGGAATCAGCCTTCCGGACAACAGATGGCGCGAACGCGACTTATTACATTGGAGGTGATCCTACATGGATTGCTGAGTCCTATTCGGGTATGATCGACGATGTTCGCATCTATAACGTGGCGTTGAGCGCAGAGGAAATCGAGGCCCTGGCCCAGTAAAGCCACCTCAGAAAGAAACAAAACACCCAATATAGTCTAAGGACTGGCAGCATGAAATACTGCCAGTCCTACTCTTACATCGTCGCAGATGTACTTCACCGGATGGTTACAATTATTTTTGCCCATTGCTGAGAATTAGGGGGTAAAGCTTTCTTTTTTCGTATCCGTCCGGCCAGGTGCATCTTTTTTCTCACGCTGATTTCTGCATAATTACCGCCAGAGATGCACAGTCCCGCAAAAGTCATTTTTTCCTTACAATTGACTGAAGATACATTATAATGCTTGCATATCATAAGCCGTTTGGAAGAGAAAATCCAAATGGTATTCCATCAACGAGATTTTCATCATGACAAGACTAAGGCAGTAAAAGCTGCGCATAGTGCGCGGTGTGGAAATATTAACAATTTATGAAAGGAGAAGGAGATGAAAATCGCAAAAATGGTAGTAATTTTGGTTTTGGCACTGGGCCTGATTGCGTCAGTTGCCAACGCAGATTTCACCTTCGGTGAGCCCACTAATCTTGGGGCGATGGTTAACAGTTCGAGTGGCGACCTATCACCGAGCATCTCGGCTGATGGGCTGATACTTATCTTCCAGTCGAACCGGCCCGGCGGGTATGGTAAGGCAGATCTATATGTGACGACAAGAGCGACGACAATTGAACCATGGGGAGAGCCGGTGAACTTTGGACCGTCAATCAACAGTCCTCAGATAGATTTGTCCCCATCACTCTCACCTGACGTCTGTACTCTCTACTACGGTTCGTATCGGCCTGGCGGGTATGTCCCGTGCGATATATGGGTGTCAACGCGTGCAACAACGGATGATGCATGGGGTGAGCCCGTCAATCTGGGACCGACCATCAACCATTCAGGTTACGACGCTACCCCGTTTATCTCCGAAGACGGATTGGAACTGTACTTCAATTCACTCTCTCGCTCTGGCGGCTACGGTGGTGACGACATATGGGTTTCGGCTCGCGAAACAAAAGAAGACGAATGGGGCACCCCGGTGAATCTTGGACCACCTGTCAACAGCGTACATGAAGAAGTATGGGAGACGCTTTCGGCTGATGGTCTCTTGCTTTTCTTCTCATCCGGGATTTGGGTCCCTGATCGGCCCGGTGGTTTGGGTAAATCCGACATATGGATGGCAAGTCGGAAATCACGAGACGCTGACTGGGGAGAGCCTGTGAATCTTGGCTCACCGGTCAACAGTCCGGATGGCGAGATTTCTCCTGTTATCTCGGCGGACGGCTCTACACTCTATTTTGCTTCTAATCGGCCTGGCGGATCAGGGTCTAATGACCTATGGCAAGCTTCAATCGAGCCGGTCGTTGACCTCAACAGTGACGGCATTGTCGATGCCACTGATATGTGCATTATGATTGAGCACTGGCTCACGGACTATCCGTTGTGCGATATCGGCCCGATGCCCTGGGGCGACGGTACTGTTGATGTCCAGGATCTTATCGTTCTTGCCGAGCACTTGTTTGAAGAAATTCCACCAGCTGAGCCTATTGAATAGATTATATATTTGAATTGAGATTTTGGCACAATAAGTCAGTTCCTTTACAAGAGCAGTAAGATGAAAAAAACAATTTTTCAAAATCTTACCTTGGCTATACTCATCGTAGCTGCACCATCGGCGACAATAAGTCTTGGCTCCGAGGGCCTGCCGCCTATAGCAGATGCAGGATTATCACGATATGCAGCCAAGGACCCAGTTATTCTCGATGGTACAGGTTCTTATGATCCGGACAATTCAGGAACCCTGAATTATGTATGGCGGCAAATTTCCGGACCGATGGTAATAATTGCTGATGCAGATACCGCACATCCTATGGTTAGCGGCTTTGCCCAAACAGATAAAGTACAAGAATGCCAGTTTGAATTAGTGGTCAGCGATGGTGAACTGACAAGTCTATCCGATTCTGTTACAGTTACCATCGTGCCATATTTCGGTGGAGATCGGTTTGAGCTTCTGAACGACGCATTTGACCCACGTAAGCCAACACTTATTTATTATGGAGGGGGAAATTGTACATACGGCACTGTCATGCACAGTATGTGTCCAATCGCCTCCTCCAAGTGGCTCAGTAGGGCAAATGTGATAAGCTACCCAAATGGCTATAGTCCTGACACGGGATATGAAAGCACGCCTACCTACTACCACTTAGGTGATATGATTATTGTGTATTTGTCAAGCGTGGCACCAAACTACAAGCAGCCTATTCAGACCATAGGATGGAGCACCGGTGGGCAGCCTGCAATCGACGTTGGTATTAGATTGAACCAAGTATATCAGGATGCCAGATATGCAGTAAACCGGGTGACACATCTTGATGCCGACTGTAGGAAAGCGGCATGCCGTGGTGGAGGTGGAAGATGGGAGGAATACACTCAAGCTGTTGAGTCGTTTCTGAACAGTTCAGTTGATAGCGAACCATGTTGGGTTGAACATTATTGGGGAGATTTGGGACGGGAGCAAATCCCAAAAGCTAATATCCTGGCTGTCTATTTGTCGGGCTTTAACCATCCAGAGGTACGGGCTTGGTATGGCAATTCACTTCTCGCCATAGACACTAACAGATTCAATCAAGGTCTCGTTGCTGGCGCTTACTTGTCTGTCGTTGGGCCTGGCAGAAATCTCCAACTCACTAAGCAGAGTTCTATACATTATTTTCGTTGGAGTGGCACTGGCACGAACGGTAGCATGGGCTTTGTTAATGAAGAACTGTATCCAGGTCGGCTTCCTGAACCTGTCAAGCTTATTGGGCCCGTTAAAGTCGGAGACTCTAATGGCGTTGTTCTAACCTGTAAGGAAAGTGAAAACGCTGTTAGCTATCAGCTTTTGTTCGGCCCTAATCCTTATTGTTTTATGGACTACTATATTGTCTCTGAGACTCCAGAACCACCGAATGAAGTTATAACCACATTCCCCTTTGAAGAAACCTGGTGGACGATAAAGGTTACTGATCAATATGGCTCCACCATATACGCAGATCCAAGGCGTATATCGGCCGATGGCTCTACTCTCTTCTTCGCGTCCGACCGGCCCGGTGGTGTAGGCGGTGATGAGATATGGCAGGTGTCAGTTGAGCCTATCTTTGACTTCAACAACGACGGTATAGTCGATGCCGCCGACGTGTGCATTATGGTTGAGCACTGGCTCACGGACTATCCATTGTGCGATATCGGCCCGATGCCCTGGGGTGACGGCATCGTTGATGTCCAGGATCTGATTGTCCTTGCTGAGCACTTGTTTGAGGAATATCCCCCCGCTGAATAGGCTGAATAGGTTGCATATTGGAAGCCGAGGAACACCTCAGAAAAGATATAGAACGCCTAACATAGTTAAAGGACTGGCAGTCCGAAACACTGCCAATCCTACTCTTACATCGTTGCAGATGTACTTCACCGGACGGTTACCAATGTCAAAAGTGGTTTTGTTTCACCTTGTAAATGAGTATTGACAACCAAGAAATCGCCTGCCAGAAAATCTGGCCACTCCCAATCTTTTTATCAATACTGTCAGGAAAAAGGCTTGCAAATATTATAATAACCGATTAGAATCCAAAGTTTGTATTTCGTAATATGTTGAAAAGTGTGTTAGAAAGGATTTATCCAGAAAATGCTGACAAAGCAGAAAAAACAAAAAATTATTGGTGATTTTGAGACTCACGAAGGGGATACAGGCTCACCTGAAGTGCAGATTGCACTGTTGACAAACAAAATCAACGAGCTTACCGAGCATCTCAAGACTCATCGCAAAGACCACGCATCCAGACGTGGTTTGTTGAAAATGGTCGGGACCAGGTCCGCGTTACTCAAATATGTGAGCAACAAAGATGTCAAACGCTATCAGAAGATTATATCCCGGCTTGGTTTACGAAAATAAATGAGCATAAGCACACAAATATCTTGCTCGTTTATGTGTGGGGTCCGCTTCTGGACATTCCAAAGAGGTAATGAAGAAGTAACAATAGAGGTAGTATATGTCTGATGTATGTAGAGTAGAAAGACAAATCGGTGGCCGAACTTTATCCATCGAAACCGGCAAAATCGCCAAACAGGCGGACGGGGCGGTCGTAGTCCAATACGGCGATACAATCGTGCTCGTTGCTGCGGTAACAGCACCGCCCAGATTCGAGGATATTGATTTTTTCCCATTGAGTGTTGAATATCGAGAGAAACAAAGTGCTGCGGGCAAATTTCCGGGCGGTTTTATCAAACGCGAGGGAAGGCCGAGCACTAAAGAGATTCTGTCGGCCAGGCAGATTGACCGACCCATTCGACCCTTGTTTCCAGAGGGTTACTTCCAGGAGGTGCAGATCACAGCGAATGTTTTAAGTGCGGACAGGGAAAATGACCACGATATTCTGGCAATGATAGGTGCCAGTGCGGCACTTACGATAAGCAAAATTCCGTTCTTAGGGCCAACTGGAGCCTGTAGATTGGGCAGGGTAAACGGGGAGTTCGTAATCAATCCCACGCATAAGCAGATTGCCAACAGTGACCTGGACCTGCTGCTCGGCGGCCGCAAAGAAACGATGAATATGATTGAAGTCGGCGCAAAGGAATTACCGGAAAAAGTCATCGCTGATGCTATTGCAACGGCACAAAAAACAGTCACTCAGGTTTGCGAAATGATCGAAGAGCTCCACGAGAAGGTCGGAGTCGAAAAGGAAATCCCCCTTGTGGAAACCGATGAGCAGCTCCTCTCAGAGATTCGTTCGCAGATAGCGGATAAACTATACGAGCTCAGGCAAATACCAGGCAAGCAGGAGCGTAACACGGCTATCGATGAATTACGTGAGAAGGTTATGACCCAATATTGTCCTGATGAGGATAATCAGCAGTTGCAGAATAAGGCTGCCGGCAAGTACGACAAGGCAATGGTTAAGCGAATCCTTGAAAAAATAGAGGGCGAGGTCGTTAAGAAACTACTATTAAACGGAAAAAGGTCCGATGGCAGAGGCTATAATGATATACGTCCAATTGAGTGTGAAGTAGGTATCTTACCCAGGACTCACGGCTCAGCTTTATTCACTCGAGGGGAAACGCAATCCCTGGTGAGCGTAACGCTTGGCACTATCCGGGATGCTCAGATTATAGACGGCTTATTGGATGAATACGCTCAAAACTTTACTCTGCATTACAATTTTCCGCCTTTTTCTGTGGGCGAGGTCCGACCAATGCGCGGCCCAGGCAGAAGAGAGATCGGGCACGGCGCCCTTGCTGAAAAGGCATTGATGCAGGTAAAACCACCGGACGATGAGTTCGCTTATACCATCAGGGTTATCTCGGACATTACCGAATCGAACGGTTCCAGCTCAATGGCTTCGGTCTGCGGCGGAACATTAGCTCTGATGGACGCCGGCGTTCCAATCACAAAGCCCGTCGCCGGCATATCAATAGGTATGATTAGCGGCGAAAACAAACGATACGAGCTGCTGACCGATATTGCCGGTGAAGAAGACCATTTCGGCGGAATGGATTTCAAAGTTGCCGGCACTGCTGACGGTATTACGGCGATACAGCTTGATATAAAAGCTGAGGGTCTGGCGCATAATATTATGGTCGAGGCACTGGAACGTGCAAAGACGGCCCGGCTGGAGATTCTGAAGATTATGGCCCAAACCATTAGCGAGCCCAAACCTGAATTAAGTGTGTATGCACCGAAGCTGATTAGCATTGAAATCGACCCCGAGTTTATTGGCAAGGTAATCGGGCCGGGCGGCAAAGTAATCAAGAGCATTCAGGAACAAACCGAGACAACCATTGAAGTCGAAGAGGACGGCACTATTTACATAAGCTGTCTTGGCGGCGACGGGCACCTCGAAGCTAAAGAGATTATCGAGACGATTACCCAGCCGCCTAAAGTCGGTCGGATTTACAACCGGTCAAAAGTGGTTTCTGTAAAAGATTTTGGAGCATTTGTTGAAATCATACCTGGAGTCGAAGGCCTGTGCCACATCAGCGAGCTAAGCGATGGTTACGTCAAAAACGTTGATGATGTCTGCAAAATGGGTGATTTGATACCGGTAAAGTTAATATCTATCGATGACCAGGGCAGATTAAAACTTTCCCGCAAAGCTGCTCTTGCTGAGATAAGTAAAAAGGAAAAAGCGGAAAAAACAGAGAAAACACAAGCCGGTCGGGAAAAATAACAATATTGGTTTGGGGGAAGATGAAAATGAGTCCGCAAGCGCTCTTGATTGCGTTTGGGTTCTCAGTGTTAAAGAGACTTTGTACCAATCAACGGGCTTAAAAGCAGAGGGAAGAAAAGTGCAGCAGTTTATATATGGTTTTGTTCTTGCTTTATTGGCTGTCGTGCCGGTTGTTGTGTTATTTCTGCATAAAAAGCTATCTAAAACCCAGAGAAATAACAACGGGCATCTCCTTGAAGAATTAAGCAAGCTGACCGGCGAGCTTGCTCATGAAATCAAAAACCCCCTCTCTACCATCAAGATTAACTTGAAACTTGTCAACGAAGAGCTGCAGCGTTCGGCTTCTGCTGAATTCGGCGAATCGGACAAAGAAAAAGACCATCAGAGATTCACAAGGGCGCTGAGGAAAATAACCGTTATTCAAAAAGAAACGGACAGACTTGAGCAAATACTCAACGGTTTCCTGCGCTATATTGACAGAACCGAATTACAGTTGGCAAGTGCCGACATCAATGAGCTTATCAGTGATATGGTCGATTTTTATTCGCCCCAGGCGCACAGCCATTCGATAACCATGCGCCACGTCCTGCATAATGAGCCGCTTATTTGCAAGGTTGACACGGATATGTTAAAACAGGTGATGTTAAACCTGTTTATTAACGCCCAGCAGGCTATGGAAGACGGTGGAGAGCTGATGATAAGAACAGACAGGCAGCAAAAAGATGCGGTCATTCGGATTAGCGATACCGGCAGCGGTATTGCTCCGGAAAGATTACCGCACATCTTCGATGCTTATCATTCCTTTCGGCCAAAGGGAAGTGGTCTGGGTTTGCCTATAGTAAAAAAGATTATCGAGGCACATAGCGGCACAATAAAAGTTGACAGTGAGCCGGGCAAAGGAACATCATTTACTATAAGATTACCTGTCCAGACCCAGTGAGGTATCATTTTGAAGCAAAAGCCAAATATAATCCTGATTGTTGACGATGAGCGCGACCATGCGGACGGAATTGCCGAAGCGCTTGAGAAATTGTGTACGAAGGCAATCGCTGTTTACACCGGCAAAGACGCGCTGGAGATTGTGCGCAGCCGGCAGGTCGACGTCGTTGTTACCGATTTGAAATTAGGCGGTAACATCGACGGACTGGCCATACTCGAAGAAGTAAGGAAGCAAAACGACAAAACGGAAGTCATTTTAATAACCGCCTACGCAACCATCGACACCTGTAAGGAAGCCATAAAGCGGGGGGCATACGATTATCTTACCAAGCCGATTGACATTGGCCAGCTTCGTGCACTTGTGGCCCAGGCGTGCCGAAAAGTCTCGGCTGCAACTCAACGCCGAACACCACAAACCAAAACGGACAAAGGACAGTTCGAGTTTGAGGGTGTGTGGGGCAAGAATCCCGCGATTGAGGGTATATTCGAGGTCCTGCGACGCGTGGCGCCGACCAATATATCTGTCCTGATTGAAGGTCAATCCGGAACGGGCAAGGAACTGCTCGCAAGAGCGATTCACTACAATTCACTGCGCTGGGACAAGCCATTCAAGCCGATAAACTGTGCTGGCCTGACCGAAACTCTATTGGAGAGCGAATTATTCGGCCACGTCAAAGGTGCCTTTACAGGAGCGGCCAACGACAGAAAAGGACTCTTTGAAATAACGGACAAAGGGACATTGTTCTTGGACGAAATCGGCGATATGGCGATGAATTCCCAGGCAAAGCTGCTCCGCGTCATCGAGGACGGCATCGTTATTCCGGTCGGCTCGAACAAACAGATTGTTGTGGACGTCCGCATCATCAGCGCAACCAATCAAAGCTTAACAAAGCTTATAGAGGAGAAAAGATTCAGGCAGGATTTGTACTTTAGAATCAAGGGTGTGAACATTTCTCTGCCGGCCCTGCGCGATAGGGCCGAAGATATACCGGCTCTTACAGAATACTTTCTCAAGGAAGCGGCTGCGGAAATCGGCTCGTCAGTAACAGGCATAACTGAGGCAGCGCAGACGGCTCTTACGAACTATGATTGGCCCGGCAACATTCGGCAGCTTCGAAACTGTATCAGAACGATGGTTGTAATGTGCGAGAGGGACAAGCTGGACATACAGGACATACCGCCTGAAATAGCGCAGAGGCGGCAATTGCTCCCCGGCAGCAGGGTGCCGA
>JBGVTO010000173.1:0-25538 GCA_041862635.1 Phycisphaerae bacterium
AGGCCATATCGATATTCGGGATAAGGTTGCCTTCGGTAATCTGCTGGTGATAAATGTCATTGATAATCTTGCAGGAAGGGCTTCCCACCGCCCGGCAAATCTGATACGCCTGCGGAATCTTTGTCAGAAATAGTCCCGGATGATTCGTCCACGCATTCAGAGGCTCAATTACAATGACCAGTCCCGAAGGCTCACATACTTCGGCGCAGTATTTGAGATTCTCGATTACGTTAGCTGTCTGATAATCCCACTCAAGGCCCTCATCGAATCGACCCGGCACGACCAGCGTCCATTTGGCGTTGACTCGCTTGGAGAGCTCGACCCCGTCCTTCATTTTGTTTATCAGCATCTCGCGTATCGCCTTATCGCGAGTAACAAATGACTTTACGCTGAAATCGGCATACAGGACAAAAGGCCCTATGGTCATACCCAATCGGTCCGTTTCTTTTGCAATCTTATCCTGCAAATCCTTCGGCTTTCCTATCAGGCCATTATCGAACATAGCGGAAAAACCCTGGTCGGCCATAAATTTAAGCTGGTCGATTTCGTCCCTGCCTGCGTGCTGCCGAAACATGCCAAAGTTTGGTGCATATTTGAGCTTGAACTTTTTTGAAGTCCCTGCCGCTCGCGTCGTAGAGGTTGCCGTCGAAACCGCTACTGCTGCTGCCGCAGCGGAAGCCATAAAATTACGCCGAGTAATTTTTTCGCGATTGTTCATTTCAGCACTCCTAAAATTGATGTTCATTGTTTTGCTGCATTCTCCTCCCTCTCGGGTATGCAACTATCTGTTATCAATACTCACAATCAAAGGGGAAAAAGCTGATTTTTACCAGCACTTTCCACAATCGCTCTATTATAATTTGTAAGAACTAATATGCAACCCAAACCTTGAACGAAAATATCATTAGCTTTTCAAAAGGCTAAACCTTATTAACAACACCGGCAATCCTTAGACTAATCCCTTGAGATGCTTGAGACTGCGCTGTGCCTGGTCGGGCGTACCACACTCCACGGAAAATACGATGTCGCGAGGAGTCTTCTTACTGACAATTTCGATGACCCTGGCCCAGTCGATGACTCCATCGCCACAGGCGCAGCCCACCGGCGTGCCGGTTACCTTGCCCCGCTCAGCTTCGGCGTGCTCTACGGAAATATCCTTTGCGTGCAAATGTACCAGCCGTTCAGCCACCCGTTCCAGCCACTCGTACACATCCTGTCCGGCCAGGTAAGCGTTGCCGGTATCCAGGTTGATTCCGATGGCCGGCGATTTGACCAGATTGTAGATACGGTCTAAGCCATCGGGGGTTTTGGAGTATTGGGCGTGTGGTTCCAGCCCGATGACAACGCCGCGACGCTCGGCAACAAAGGCCGCTTCCTGAAGCGTGTACTTAATCAACACGTGGTCCTCTTCTTCGGTCGTCCACTTGGCCTTGATGCCTTCGTCAGTATTGACTACCGGCACACCTATCTCGGCTGCAACACGAATCGCCATCTTGATGTACTCCCCGTGGACCTCCGGCCTGCCCAAAGGGCCGTGCGCCTGGAGAGCGGAAATCTTCAATCCCGCTTTGTCGCAGGCTTCCTTGATTCGGTATGGGTCGTCAAACATCGAAACGGTGTGGAAATATCCGGCCTCGCTCATCAGCTCCCGACCGAAGTGAACCATAGGCTCTATGTACTCGTAGCCCATCTCAGCAGCCTTCTCAACAGCCCACTCAAAAGGTTTGTCACTGCTGCGAGAAAACTCAGTGTTTAGACCAATAAAGACATTTCCCATTTTCACAAGCTCCTTAATTTAAAATGGTTAATTGGTGAGTGGTTAATTAGTTAATTGACTATTGACTACTCACTACTCACCTTATTCGTTTACAAACGCCATGGACTCCGCATCGGTCGGGCCAACATGCGGTTGGCTTCATCGTCACCAATCAAACGTTCAGCGGCCGGGTCTGACCTGAGCTTGCGCTTTAGTCGGTTTGCAATTTCCGGAATCAGACCAAGATAGGAAGCCTTATGGCCCGCCTCTACCGGAGATACCGGGTCCTCACGGGTTCGCACACAATTTAGAAAATCGCCGTGGTGACTTGTAGATTTATGAAGATTAGTCTCGTTTGGCTTGATTTTCACATCTAACAGTGAGGCCGGCTCAGCCCAAATTCCTCCTCTATTGACATGGACCCACCCCTTGTCACCCTCGAACTGACAGCCCTGCTTATTCGGGTTGCCGGTGTCTGTATAAGTCATTCGCAGACCGCTGCTATAGTTAAACTCCGCTTGCCAATCGTTGATATTGTCGGTCAGGCCGTCGTTGCGATAGCTGCCTTTGCAGACGACTTCGAACTGTTCGCTGCCGAGTGTCGGACAGCCCCAGTTCGCAATGTCCAGATGATGAACGCCCCAGTTGACAATAAAACCGGCGCAGTAATCCCATATCAAGTACCAGTCAGGCCAGGCCAGTCTGCCTCCGTTGTAAGGTTTCAAAGGAGCCGGCCCGACGTACATATTGTAGTCAAGCCCCGGTGGAACCGGTTCTTCCGTGGTAGGTTTAAGATATGTTCGCTTGTACTCAGGTCCGGGCGCAGCGACCTTGACTGTGTGGAGCTCGCCAAGATATCCGTTTCGAGCAAGCTCACAGGCGAAACGGAACTTGCGGTCCGACCTCTGCTGTGTACCGGTCTGGAATACCCTGCTATACCTTCGCACAGCATCACGGATCGCCTGGCCCTCGACCACTGCCACACCTAATGGCTTTTCGCAATACATATCTTTGCCGGCCCGTGCAGCCGCAACGGTAATCAACGCATGCCAGTGGTCCGGAGGGGCAATCATCACGGCATCAATATCCTTGTGAGCGAGGAGGTCGCGAAAGTCGTTGTAGGTGGCGCATCCCTTGTCCCCGTAATGCTGGTCAACAGTATTTTTGGCTCTCTGACAGCGCTCGGCGCGAACATCGCAAACGGCAACAACTCGCACCTCCTTGTGCCCCATAAATGCACGCATATTCGCGGTGCCCTGACCACCCATACCGATACAGCCCATTACAATGCGGTTACTCGCAGCAACACTATCGGCTTTACCTAAAGCTGAGGAAGGCACAATATATGGAGGGACCCCGCTTTGCGGGAATCCAAATGCTATCGCACCGGCTGCGATTCCTGTTGCCTTCTTAAGGAGCCGACGTCGATTAAAATATCCTTTTTCTGACATCTTTAAAGTCTCCTCGAAATTAGTACCGCTGTGGCCAAGTGAGCAAAAGACCCACATGGATTCAGAGGCACCGAACACAGAGGACAGAAAACAAAGGACGGAACTGACTTCTGACTTCTGTTTATGCAAAGCCTTTCAGACTCTGTCTCTGTATCTATATCTCTTAATTTCTTTATGCCTTCTTGAATGCGGTCCATTTCTGTTTGCTCTTGGTGCTTGCCAAAACGGTCTCTATAAACAGCATACCCCGCAGACCATCGTCAACGTCCGGGAAGTCCAGTGCCAACGGGTCCGGTTTTGTCCTGGTTATTCTTGCGCGCACAGTATCGGCAAAGTTGCAGTAATTGTTGGCAAAGGCCTCGAAGAAAGCTTCGGGGTGACCAGACGGCAGTCGAGTAGCACGACCCGCTGCAGCGCTTTTCGCACCGACATAAGCGTTTCCACGGCACCAAACCTGAACCGGCCCATTCGGCACTTTCACATACAGGTAGTTGGGATGCTCCTGATGCCATTCAAGACTTTTTTCTTCGCCGTAAATCCAGATGGCCAGATTGTTCTCTTCGCCGATTGAAATCTGGCTGGCGTGGAGGACACCCCTGGCACCGTTGTTGAAACGCAGCAGAACGTTACCGTCGTCATCCAGCCGACGACCCTTGACAAAAATCGTCAGGTCAGCACATACCTGGGTAATCTTCAGCCCCGAGATGTATTCGGAAAGGTTTTCGCAATGTGTTCCAATGTCACCCATACACCCGGCGCCGCCGCTTTGTTTCGGGTCGGTCCGCCAGGCCGCCTGCATCTGGCCTGTCCTCTCCAACGGGGTCGATAACCAGCCTTGTGGATACTGCACTACTATCTTGCGAATCTTACCCAGCTCGCCTTTTCGCACCATGTCCCGTGCCAATTTGACCATCGGGTAACCGGTGTAATTGTGCATCAGGCCGAACACCTTGCGGGACTTCTTAACGAGTTTTTGCAGCTCCTTTGCCTCTTTGGCGTTGAGCGTCATTGGTTTCTCACACATCACGTGGAAGCCTGCGTTGAGAAAATCTCTGGCAATAGGAAAATGCCAGTTGTTCGGCGTGGTTATCGAAACAAAATCAATTCTTTCACCTTCCGGCAGCTTAAGCTCACCCTTTATCATTTGCTCGTAAGTGCCATACACCCTCTTGCGGTCGAGCAAAAGCTCGCGTCCCATCTGTTTGGACTTGCGCGGATTGATATCGAACGCACCGGCCACCAGCTCAATGCCGCCGTCCATACGAGATGCCTTGCGGTGCACCTCACCGATAAACGCTCCAGGCCCGCCACCAACCATACCCATCTTTAACTTTCGATCGAATTTCATATTTGCTCCTTTCAATACAATATCGAAATGACATTCCTTTTTTTGAGATACTGGTTCAACTGCTCACAAATGTCTTTTATTCAAAAAGTAATGCCTCCTGCAAAAGAGTCTTTTCAAAATTATAGAGTTTCAAACCAACAAAGCAACCCGAAAAGACATCCTTTTTGCTTATTGAAATTTTTACCAACAGAACGAATAAATATAATCCAAATCGCCCCACTTGGCAAGGCCTCGTTCCAAAAGAATTTTAGTCGAAATGTCCAACCCCCGGCTTATAGATTCGGTCAGTTCAAGAATATAGCAAAGTTAGGGTTGACAATAATCGAACGTAAGTTATAAATCTCCTAATATGAACCATCAGTAAATTCTAAATGCAGATGGATATAACAATTGGAGAAAAAAATGAAAACCGATATTAGTCCGGTATCTGTTGACTTATACTTCATTCCCGTGGAAACAAGAATTCCCCTTAAGTTTGGTACCCAGGTAGTAACCCATGTTACCTGTGCACGCGTTTGCGTAACGGTGGCGAATAAACAAGGACAGAGGGCACAGGGATGGGGAGAAACTCCATTAAGTGCCGAGTGGGCGTGGCCCAGCAGCCTGGGACATCAGGAAAGAAACGAGGTGATGGAAGATTTCTGCCGGATGCTTGCCGAAGCCTGGGCACAGTTCGACCGGCAGGGTCACCCGATTGAATTAGGAAGCGATTTTATAGAATCGATATTGCCGGGACTGCTGGAGCAGCTCAATAACCAACGCGGCCAGCAGGCTGAGTCGATGCCCCATCTGGCGGCTTTGGTTTGCTGCTCTGCTTTTGATGTTGCCCTGCATGATGCGTATGGTCAGCTTCTGGGCCGGGATGTGTACTCGACTTACAACGCCGAATTTATGAATACCGATTTGTCCGGTTTCCTCAAGCCGGCTGATGATTTTGACTTCTCGTTCAAGGGTAAATACCCTGCTGATTTTTTTGCTCATCCTCCGGCAAAGACTATGCCTGCCTGGCATCTTGTAGGTGGTAAGGATTTGCTTGACGCTCGCGAGCTAACGGGGCAGGAACCGGACGATGGCTATCCGGTTTTATTGCCGGACTGGATAAAACGCGATGGACTGACTTGCCTGAAGGTCAAACTGCGAGGCAATGATTCTTCATGGGATTATGAGAGGCTGATAAGAGTCGGCGAAATCGCTATCGAAAATAACGTTCCCTGGCTGACCAGTGATTTTAACTGCACGGTTACCGAACCTGCTTATGTGAATGACATTCTGGACAGGCTAATAATAGAGCATCCTCGAATCTACCAGCAGATTCTTTACGTCGAGCAGCCGTTTCCATACGACCTTGAAGAAAATCAGATTGACGTGCACAGTGTATCGGCGCGCAAACCGTTGTTTATGGATGAGAGTGCCCACGATTGGAAACTAATAAAGCTCGGCCGCAAACTGGGCTGGACCGGAGTTGCATTGAAAACCTGCAAAACACAAACCGGTGCACTGTTGAGCCTGTGCTGGGCCAAGGCACACGGAATGACCCTGATGGTGCAGGACTTGACTAATCCGATGTTAGCACAGATTCCTCACGTTCTTTTAGCCGCGTATGCAGGTACAATTATGGGTGTAGAGACAAATTCGATGCAGTTTTATCCGGCAGCTTCGGCGCCGGAAGAGGCGGTGCATCCGGGGCTTTATAAACGGTGCAACGGCCAGGTTGACTTATCGACATTAAGTGGGCCCGGCTTTGGTTACAGACTGGATGAAATCAAAAGGGATTTGCCCGAATTAGCTGCAAGTTTTGAAAAGTAAAGTTTAAATTGTCTTATCTTTAATTAGGGAGTAACTGAAAATGGCGAAATTAAGTGCATTCGCGGATGAAGTAACTGATAACTTTTTAGAGCAGGTTAAGTACCTTGCCGGCGAACGCGTCGGTTATATCGAGCCTCGCTTTATCAACAAGAAAAATATAATGGACCTCACAAAAAACGAGCTGAGCGAAGCAAAAAAAATGATACAGGACCATGGCTTAAAAGTAAGCGCTATCGGCTCACCGATAGGCAAGGTGAAACTCGACGAGCCTTTCGGGCCGCATCTGGACAAGTTCAAACACGCGGTCGACCTGGCCATGTTCTTTGAAACACCTTATATACGAATGTTCAGCTACTATGCTCCGGAAGGCCAGAATATAGACGACTATCGCGACCAGGTTATGGAGCGAATGGCCGCCAAGGTTGAGGTGCTAAATGATGTTGACGTTACGATGGTACATGAAAATGAAGCCCACATTTACGGCCATACCGCTGAACAGTGTGTTGAGATTGTCAAGACAATCGATTCGCCGAAACTCCGGCTGGTCTATGACCCCGCCAATTTTGTCTGGGGTGAAAAGATAACGGATAATGTCGAAAGCTGCTGGCCTGTTATGAAGCCCTATGTTGTACACATTCATATCAAAGACTGGAAGCTCGGGGCCAAAGACGTGGGCAGCATACCTGGCCAAGGAGATGGTCAAATCAAAGAGCTGCTTGCCGAGCTGGCGGTGATGAACTACAACGGCTGCCTTACAATGGAGCCACACCTGCAAACAGGCGGTCAGTTTGGCGGCTCCACCGGGCCTGAGCTTTTTTCAAAGGCTATCAATGCAGTTAGAGAGCTCGCCGCCGAAGTCGGACTAATGTGTGATTAAATTTATAAGGAAAGGAAAATGCAGATGAAAACCTGGAATTTCGGAATAATTGGTGCCGGATTAATCGCCGATTTTCACGCAAGAGCCATCGGAGATATTCCCAATGCAAAACTGATTGGCTGTTGCGACAAGATACCAGAGAGAGCTAAAAACCTTGCAGAGAAATATAACGTCCTTGCCTTCGATGATTATGAGAAAATGCTCAGGAGCGACCAGATAGATATTGTTACTATCGCCACACCGAGCGGATTCCATATGGAGCCGACCATTGCGGCAGCCAAAGCGGGCAAACACGTAATATGCGAAAAGCCCCTCGATATTACCTTGGAGCGAATTGATGCTATGACCGAGGCCCACGAAAAAAGCGGCACTCGTTTGGGCGGCATATTTCCGTACCGATTTAACGATATGATGGTGCCTCTTAGAGAAGCGATAAACTCCGGACGCTTTGGCGTTATTACTTATGCTTCGATATATGTCCCTTGGTGGCGTACCGATGAGTATTACAAGGACTCCTGGCACGGCACGTGGAAACTTGACGGCGGCGGCGCATTGATGAACCAGTCCATCCATATGGTTGATATGCTGTGTGATGTAATGCCACCAATCGAATCTTTGCAGGCATTCACAGCGAAACGGGGGCATCCTCAGATTGAAACAGAAGATACCGCGGTTGCCGTTCTGCGTTACACCACCGGAGCATTGGGAGTTATCTACGGCACCACTGCCTCGTATCCGGGACAATTCAGGCGATTTGAAATTACCGGCACAAAAGGCACTGTTACAAATGTGGAAAACAGTATTACCCTCTGGCAGTTCGCCGATGAAAAACCCGAAGATGAGCAAATCCGAAAGAAATTCGGCGAAATCGAAGGTGGCGGCGGTGTAGCCGACCCCGCTGCCATCTCGTATGAAAATCATACGCGAAATTTCAAGGCATTTCTCGATGCACTCGAAAGTGGCGAAGACTTCTGGATCGACGGACGTGAAGCTCGCAAGGCGGTGGAAGTGATTCTGGCAATATATAAATCCGCCAGGGAGCAAAAACCTGTCAAACTCGGTTAATCCACTAAAGACAGACTCAATGGGTGGCAGCCTCAAGCGAGTCCCAAAAACTTGGGACGAGCTTGGGGATGGTTTGGAGCCGCGCAATTACAGTTTACGAAATAGCCGCCAGCACTCCCCTGACATAGCCGACCGACTCGGCCAGCCCTGCCAGCGGATCATCGGCGTCCTTTTCGTATTCGAACGAGACGATACCCGAATACTTTATCTTTATCAGCATCTTTAAGAACTTCGGGATATCAATCACTCCCCGTCCGACTTCAACGTTCTCTCCCTTTGCGGTCGCTTCTGTAACATCCTTTATATGTACATCTAACAACCGGTCCGCGTACTTCTCGGCCGATGCTATTGGGTCCGAACCTATCCGTATCGTATGTCCGATGTCGTTGCAAAGCCCAATCCGCTTATCCAAATCTTTGATTCTTTCATAGGCACTGCCCGGTGTCGGATAAATTTTGTCCCCCGGCCCGTGATTGTGAATGGCAACCTTAATATCATATTGTTTCACCTTTTTATTTACCAGCGGCAGCATCTCGGGCGCCGGGACACCGATAATCACCTTCATTCCTGCGGCTTTGGCATAATCAAAGGCATTGTTCACCTGGTCTTCATTTCTCATAGAGATTACTCCACCGCCGTAGAGTATCAGCCCAGCTTCTTTGACTTTTGTCACGACGTCACGGATTTGAGCCGGCGTGCTGTCCAGAGGTAAATGAAAGCTCTTGAAGCAAATGTATTTCAATCCAACCCGTTTGGTCATCGCCAGTGTGTCGTCCAGATTAAATTTTCTTAAAGTGTACGAGGCCAGACCTAACTGAAACCGTTGTTTACCTTCTCGCCCACGAACCTGGCCCCTCGGAGGGGCTGGGCGAACCTGGCCTATAGAGCTGCTTGCTCCGGCCAGTGAAGCCACCGCCCCTATTCCCGCTATCTGAAGAAACTGCCTTCTGGTTTGTTCTTTTTCTGTCATCAGTGTTTTCTCCTTCTTAAAATATTGTCACCCTGCTTTCTATTTTTAAAGTCAAATATAAAGTCCACTATCAAACTACTGTTTATATCAAATCATCCTTACAGATACAATTATTTTACCGCTTCTGCTGCCATTCGTAAATTGACGGCACCTCTGGGATTGGTCTTGGGGCATCGTCGAGCATAAAAGCTTTGTTGTCTTTGACCACAGCAGGTTTGCCCTTGCCGGCCACGAAACGGCCACTGCCCCCGTATAATCCGTTCCCAATTATTTCGGCTCCAATACAGTCGGACGTAGCGAGGAAAATCATCGGCGACTTGCCGTCCTTGAGGACGAAGACGTTGTCCTTAACAATATGGTCGAAGCTCGAGGTCTTGGCGGAGACGCCCGGGCCGTTGTCCACTATAAAACGGCTGTAGAGAATCAGCCAGTTTTCGTTCATGCCGCCCATCCAAACGCCTTCTCTCGGGGAGCTGACATCGCAGTTGTACACGACATTTCTCGGGCCGTTCGGGCCATGGGCGGCGTCTTGCGGCGGTGACGCCCACATTCCGTACCCATACCCTCCATGACCCCGGACAGACTCGATTACACACTGTTCGATGAGGTTTTCATTCGTCCAGCCCGCATGCCACTGGCCATCGCTCTCGTGGAACACGCTTTTGCGAATCACGCAGCCGCTGGTAGCCCACTGGAAAAGGGGAGCATGTCGCATCTTGAACGTCTCCACGTTCTCCATAAGACAATCCCAGCACTTGTCCCAGCCGGTGTAGGCCGTGCCGCCGCCGCCCTTAAACCAGGCGTCATCGAAAACACAATCGCGGATTTCGCACCATTTGGCCATCGAGCCATACACGGGAAAACGGCCGCATTTTTTCACTGTTACATCTTTTGCCCAGCAGTTCCAGCCGTGATAAAAGACAACACTGCTAATCCAAAGATTTTCTGTCTGTTCTATATAGAGAGATTCAATTCCACAGCGCTGGATTGGTACGACTTTCTGCACGTAAGAGCCATCGATAGTAGGAAACTCAATCCGCAGAGGTTGATTGATAGTGATTGTATTGTTTTTTATGTTGCTGATAATAACTTCGTATTGTCGATATACTCCCCATTTGCAGGCATTTTTCGTGAGCTTTTTCCAGCGCTGGGTTGCAGGCCCGTCAATAAGAACACAATCTCCGACCCGAAGTCCCTCGGTGCTTTCCAATTCTAATGTCATATCACCACGTTTGCCATCCTTGGCCAGTTTCAGCTTTCCCCCAACCGTGCCCCTGCCCGCGAAGGTAATTGCGGCCCGCGAGTCCGCAACAGGCCTGGTGTCACGCCTGTCAGAAGCGTGCGTATCCGCATCAAAGTTTGAGTCAAGAATTATGGGAATCTCTCCGGTGCGTTTTGTTCCATCCTTGTACTCTGCGATACCTTTTAAGATGCGTCGGCCATCTGGAACTTTGCCAGCAGCACTGCGACCATATACCGTAAAGCCAAATGTATTTCCTGAGTGCTGGCCCCGGCTCCATTGGCCGATAACTACATCGTCGAGCATCATCGTCATTTTCATCAAGCCGGCGGGTTTACAGTGCATTTCGAGTCGCGTGTTCCTGCCCACCCGGCTGCCCGCAGGCGGATTGTAGAAAACAACACCGTTCTCAGGAATCGAATATCGGAATATCAAACGGGTCTTTCCGGGACCTTGGCCTCGAATAACCACATCGTCGTGGCGTACCGTCACCGGGCGGTCAAGATAATAGGTACCTTCACCCAGCAGTACCGCCCCGCCTCCCATTTTACCCGCGGCTTCACACGCTTTTGCCAGAGCTTCGGAGTCGTCGGCATCATCGTCCGCTTTGGCACCAAAGTCCTCGATTGATGCAACTGCTTTTGCCTTTGGAATCCCGCCCTGGACACCACATTTTGTCCAGTTAGGGTACACGACTCCGTCCGGGCCGAGCACATCAGCAGGAGTCAACCGGTTCTTCTCGCTCGGCTTGATTTTATACTGCCTCTCCCAGGGTATTAGACTCCTTTCTTTGACCGAGGAATTACCACAGGCGGATTGGCCGAATGTTCCGAGAAGAACTATGAAAAAAACCGGACCAGCCAAATGCACTAAAGGTGCTGATACCATAAGTCTGTGTAATCGCATTGTGAAATACTCCAGCGATGGGCTTTATGCCACTATAGTCTGGTCTTGCTAATAGCAGAATTAGGATGGAAAATCAAGCGAAAAAAACAGGCCAGGGACTGGAGGTCTGATTCACTCTGTTAGAAATCTAAAACGAAAAATAACAGGGTTCAAAAAAAGACAAGCCATAAAAGACAGAATACAAAAAACAGAGAACAGACAATCTAACTTCTGACCTTTGATTTCTGACCGGGGTGAACTAATCCAGGAACTTTTTCATTATCGCGGCTGTGTGCATTGCAATGAGCATCAGATAGTCCAAATCGCTCAGACTGTAATGCTCGTGTATCATAGCGTTGTCAACATACAGAACTCCGAAACAGCCGGTCGGACGCATAATCGCTGCTACTATTGCTGAGCGTATTCTTCCCTTCGCCTCCACATGAGCAGAAACACTCGGCAGGACAAAAAACTGTCCTTTCTCAACCGCTTGAGTGATTTTTTGACTGAGCTGTAATTCGTTAAGCTGAACCGGCGCGCCGTCTCGTCTTTTACCCCCGTGACAGGTCATCGGACCTGTAGGCTGTTTTCTCAAAGCACACCAGACATGGTATGCGCTGAACTGCTCTAATGTAATATCCAACAAGGTCAGTAACAGCTCATCGAGGTTGCCAGTTTGAAATATTCTCTCGGACGCCTTTGAAAAGTCAGTTAACCTCCTGGCTGCCAATCTCATAGCCGGCGCGTGCTGGGCATCCGGCCTTCTTACCACAGTTTCGTGCTTGGGGACTGTCAGCGCCGCCTCCAGATGTAGAGTGTCCTCCGGTTGAATTGGCTCCTCAGCTTTAGCTTGCTTTTTGAGGATGATTTCGAGGGTAAAATCAGTTATACGAAGGCAATCACCGTGTTTGATTTCAGCCTTTTGGATTTCCTTATCGTTTAGATACGTTTTGTTTGACGAGCCCAGGTCCTCAATTATCCATTTTCCATCTTCCGTGCTGTTGATTACAGCGTGCTCTCTCGAAACCCCTCTGTCAGGCAAAAAAACATGGTTGTTGGTTCCTCTGCCGATGGAAATAGGGCCCTTGGTGAACTGCAATTCTTTGGTATTGCCGTTGCTTTGTTTTACAAGCACTCGCATCGTTTTCTCTCCATGTATTTGAGTTTAAAACCACCTATTCTACCATTATCCATATCTAAGACAATTTGTCAAGTAAACTATCACCTGGATATCAAATATAATGTAGAAAACACCAAAATATGGCTAAAAAAGCACAAATTTACCAGTTTTTATCAAGAAAAAAATGAAATCTTCCTCCAAAATACACAGATTACACTTGTTTTTGGCTTTTGCGAATCCGGTGGCGGTAGTGGTCCAGGATAACAGCCGCCACAATAACGCAGCCTGTGATAAGGCGTTTAGTCGATTCCTGCGCACCAATCTGGGCCAGGCCGGTACCTAAAACCGCAATGATAAGCACGCCGAAGAATGAGCTTACTACCGACCCGCGACCACCCATCAAGCTCGTGCCTCCGATGACCACTGCTGCGATGGCCTGGAGCTCCAAACCATAACCGGCGTTGGGATTGGCTGATGAGAGCCGCGCCGTGTGTATCACCGCCGCTATGGATGTCAGAAAGCCGCACAGGGCAAAGACCGCAAGTTTAAGCCCACGCGGGTCAATCCCGGATAAACGCACCGCCTCTTCGTTTGTGCCAATGGCTATAAGATAGCGCCCGAAAACGGTTCGTGAAAGAACCAGCTGCCCGGCGACAACAATCACAACGGCTATGATAAATGGAAGGGAAAGCCCAAGAATTGAGGCCTCGGTGATTACTTCCACTGGCCCGCCGATATATATAGTTCGTGATTCGGTTACAAGGTAAGCGGCGCCTCGCGCGATCTCCAGCATTCCTAACGTAACGATAAAAGCCGGCAGCCTCCACTTTATTATCACCAGGCCATTGGCCGCGCCGCAAAGAATACCCACCGCAAGGCACACGACAATCGCTGCCGGAAGTGGAAGATTGAATTTAACCAGAAAAAGACCTAACACCGCACCGGACAAAGCCATCACCGACCCTACCGACAAATCTATCCCCGCAATTATTAACACGAAGGTCATCCCCACTGCCACGATGGTTATGTCAGGGACCTGGTTGGCGATTGTCCTGAAGGTCGTGAGGGTAAAAAAGTTCCTGGCGGAAAAACCGAATATGATTAACAGCAAGGCCAGCGCCAGTGCCATACCGAGATAATCCGTTACAAAAGCCGGCAGGTCCGCTATGCTCTTTCTCATTATCTTCTGCATAAACTTATCTTATCCTTTACTACTCTGTCAAATTTGATTTGATAGTTTGGAAGGGTGGCAGCCTCAAGCGCAGCTTGGGGATGGCTTCTCCTGCATTCATCCCGTCCCGTCTTCGACGGGCGGCATTCACCATCCACAAAGCCTTCGGCTTTGAGGCTGCCACCCAACCATGGGAAGACAACTTACACATTCAAGCTTGACAGACTACTACATACTCACTAAAGGCGGCAGCCATTATCTTTTCCTGGCTCCATTCACTCGGCCCGAAAGTGGCTGCGACCCGGCCGGCCGACATTACCATAATACGGTCGCACACAGCCATAAGCTCCTTGGTGTCCGACGAGACTACGATGACAGCCTTTCCTTTCCCTGCCAGATCTCCAAGCATGTGGTAAATCTCGAATTTGGCCCCGACGTCGATGCCTCTGGTCGGCTCATCAAAGATGAGAACATCGCAGTCCCTGTATAACCATTTTGCGATGACTACTTTCTGCTGGTTACCTCCGCTCAATTCACCGACTGTCTGCTCAATAGATGAACAGCGCACCGACAGGGTGTCGATATACCGGTCGGCCACGGCTCGTTCTTTGGATATGTCCATCCAGCCGAATCGGCTGACATCGCCTAATCGCGTCAGTGAGATATTAACGCGGACAGACAGAGCCGACAGCAATCCCTGCTCTTTGCGGTCTTCGGTAAGGAAAGCTATACCGTTGCGTACGGCATCACGCGGTGTGCGGATTTCGAGCGCTTCGCTTGCTCCCGATTGCGACTGTCGGGGGCTAGCGCCATATAAATATATTTTGCCGCTGTCAGGCCGATCTGCGCCGAACACCGCACGCATTGTCTCTGTGCGGCCGGAACCCATCAGACCGGCCACACCGAGAATCTCACCACGACGCACTTCAAAGCTAACATCTCTGACTTTGTCACCAATTGTAAGACCGACAACACGAAGAGCTGCTTGCCCGGCTTTTAAGTCGTGCAGGATCCCCGCCTTGCGGGAATCCCGCAAATGCTCATGCTCTAAGTCGCGGCCAACCATCATACGGATAATATCGCTAACGCCCAGCTCACTTGTCGGATTAGTCGAGATTACCTTTCCATCCCGCAGCACCGTAACACGGTCTGCTATCCGAGTGACTTCTTCGATGCGATGCGAGATATAGATAATGCCGACCCCTTCGGCCTCGAGTCTTCTGATTTGCGCGAAAAGAAGCTCTATCTCCCGGTCTGTGAGCGATGCGGTCGGCTCGTCCAGCGCCAGTATCCGACAGCGCCGTGACAATCCCGCTGCTATCTCAACCATCTGCTGCTGCCCCACTCCAAGCTCTCTTACGGGTACATCAGGATCGACATCTTCAAGGCCTACTTGCTTCATAATTTCTCTTGCAGCGCCGTTTAGCTTTGCGTAATCAATAATTCCGAACCTGTTAGGCAGTTTCTCGATAAAAATGTTTTCGGCAACGCTTAGATTGGAGATAAGATGCAGCTCTTGCATTACCATCCGGATGCCGTGCGCTTCGGCATCTGCTCTGCCGGCCGGCTGATACTGCTGCGTATTGAGAAACATCTGACCCGAGTCGTATTTTTGGACGCCGGCTATGATGCGCGTCAGCGTACTCTTGCCGGCACCATTTTCACCTACAAGAGCGTGAATCTCACCGGCCCTCAAATCAAAATCGACCGCAGAAAGCGCCTGCACACCAGGGAATGACTTGTTAATCCCGCAAGCTCTGAAAACAATTTGGCTCGTCACAGAACTCATTTAAGGGTATCCCCCGCACCAATTGCTTTTCGCCCAGCACCAATTGTGTCTCGACCACTGACCCACCCTGCATACGCCATAGCGCAACGACCGGGGTTCAATTTCTGCTGGGCTTGACCTTCAGACGGTATATCAGAACGACCTGGATTCAACTGGTGTGGGGTAATAAGGTCAACCGGAGTTTCTCTGTCTGAGGGCGTACCCTTTCCTCTAAGCATCTCAAGGGCGTACTCGATACCGAACAAGGCCAGTTTGTCCGCGTGCTGGTCAACCGTGCACAGAATCTTTCCTTCTTTAAGCAATCTTTGCACCGCTGAGATGTTATCGAAGCCAATAACGAGGATATCGTCGGACTTGCCGGCTGCCTTAATTGCCGCTATCGCACCGAGGGCCATACTGTCATTGGCGCAGAGGACGGCCTCAAGGTCCGCATATTCTGTAATGAGCGCTGAGACAATGGGTTCTGCCTTTGACGTTTCCCAGTACCCCGATTGTGAGCTTACGATGTTCATTCCACCTGCCTTCATTGCATCCTCGAAGCCGAGCTTGCGTTGAATCCCATTGAATGCGTTGGGCACTCCTTCGATAATTGCCACCTTGTCCCCCGGCCTTAGTTTGCTCGCTAAATATTCACCGGCAAGTCTTGCGCCTTTGCGGTTGTCCGGCCCGACAAAGGGTATCTTAACGCCCTTGTCCGCTAACACGGCGGCATCGAATTTATTGTCAATGTTGACCACTATAATCCCCGCATCCATTGCACGTTTGCATACGGGAACCAGGGCCTTGGAATCAGCCGGAGCAATCACTATAGCGTCCATTCCCTGAGCAACCATTAGCTCAACATAGTCGATTTGCCTGGCTACATCCTGTTCGTCCTTGATGCCGACTACCGTAAGCTCGTACTCATCCTCATGCTCTTTATGGTGCAAGCGGGCACCTTCCTCCATCGTCTTGAAAAACTCGTTGGCCAGAGACTTCATTATCAAAGCAATTCTCGGCTTGTCCGCCTTGCGCTGCTTACAGCTGACCGGCAGGATGGAAAAAACCACAGCACAGAAGATAAGAATCCTTGTAATTAAACAGTTATACTTTCTCATTGCTTACTCCTTCAGTAGGGGCGGTTCGCGAACCGCCCTTATAAAACTTTCTACCGCTTCTCTGGTAGGCATTGAAGATTGTGCTCCCATTTTAGTGACGGAAAGGGCCGCCACATAATTTGCAAATGTAGCAGCATCGGCTAATGTTTTTCCCTGAGCCAGACCAACCGCCAGAGACCCTGTAAAAGCGTCCCCCGCCGCCGTAGCATCGACAGCATTTACCTTGACGGCAGGAACAAATTCCATTTTGTCATCGGTAGCCAATAAAAAACCATTTGCACCCATAGTTAAAATAACCGACTTCACGCCGTATTCTAATAACTTCTTCGCCGCCGTGCAGGCCGAATCCTCATCTTTTACCTCTATGTCGGCGAGAATCTGAGCTTCTGTTTCATTTGGCGTTAATACATCCACCATTTTAAGAAGCTCCGGGCTTAGCTTTTGGGCCGGGGCCGGGTCAAGAATAAAAGGCGTGCCCCGCCCCTCCGAGGGGCGGGGCACGCCGGAATCGTTTGCTACCTGAGCGGCGAACTCAACCGTCTCCAATGGAATTTCGAGCTGGGCAACCAACGCACCCGATGAAGCGATGGACGATTGAGCCTTTTTGACATCATCCGGAGATAATTTTTGATTCGCACCCGGAGCCACGACAATTACATTATTACCCGCATCATCAACAGTAATCAGAGCCACTCCGGATGGAGCTTCTTTGGTTTGGATAACGTATTTCGTATTAACTCCCTCTTTTTTGAAGTTCTTCAAGGATTGCTCTGCGAATATATCATCACCTAACTTGGCTATAAAATAAACCTCCGCTCCCAATTTTGCAGCGGCCACCGCCTGGTTCGCACCTTTTCCGCCGGGGGTCATAATGAAATCTCTGCCTAAAATAGTTTCCCCTACGGCAGGTATCCTCGGCGATTTTACCACCAAGTCCATATTGGAGCTGCCAACTACGATAATTTTTGGTATTTCTTTTTTAATTTATTACTCCTCACATTAAATATTCTTTGCCAGATTGAATTTCCTTTTTTTAACCTCCATCTAATACTAAACGGGAGTTGGCCTGTCTCAATTCATTTTTCTCTTCCGGAAGCTTCACGAGGGTTCTTGAGAAATTCCGGAGGAACTTTCAAACCCATACTTTGCGCCTTATGTATATCCTCCCACGCTTTGTCATATTCTCCCCTGTGGTAGTAGGCTATTGCCCGATTAGTGTAGGATCCAGCGTCTCTTGGTTTTATTTCAATAGCCTTAGTAAAATCTGAGATAGCTTGTTCGTACTCACCTTTCTTATTATATGTAATTCCTCGATTGTAGTAGGCTATAGCATCATTCGGATCTATCTCAAGACTTTTGGTGTAGTCTGAGATGGCCAGATCATATTCTCCTTTATCATAGTAGACCAAGCCCCGTTCGATGTAGGCGTCAGCTAATATCGGATCTATTTCAATGGCCTTGGTGTAATCGGAAATGGCACGTTCATACTTTCCTTTTCTATGATAGGTCAGCCCCCGACCGTAGTAGGCGTCAGCTGACCTCGGATTTATCTCAAGGGCCTTATTGCAATCGAAAATGGCCAAGTCGTACTGACCTTTACTATAATGGGCTTGTCCTCGTCCGATGTAGGCATCCCTTGATTTTGGTTCTATTTCAATAGCCTTGGTATAGTCATATATGGCCAAGTCATACGCACCTTTCCAAGAATAGGCAATACCCCGATTGTAATAGGCATAAGCATCCTTTGGATTTATCTCAATGACTTTGGTGTAATCTCTAATAGCTTGGTCATATTGTCCTTTGGCAAAATGGGCTAATCCTCGGTTGTAACGGGTGCCAGCATCGAATGGGTCAATTAAAATGGCCAAGGTGTAGTCAGAGATGGCCCGATCATACTGGCCTTTCTGATAGTGAGTAAGCCCTCGATGGTAGTAGGCACCAGCAGACCTTGTGTCTATATTAATGGCCATTGTGCAGTCAGAGATGGCTTGATCATACTCGCCTTTATCATAGTATGCTATTCCCCGGTAGATGTAGGCATCAGCATCTCTCGGCTTCATCTTAATGACCTTGGTGAAATCTCCGATAGCTTTGTCATACAGACTTTTCTTACCATAGGCAATTCCCCGAACGTAGTAGGCATTAGCTAATTTGGGATTTATCCTAACGGCCTTGGTAAACTCAGAGATAGCCAGGTCATATTGACCCTTCTCATAATGGCTACAGCCACGATCGTAGTGCTCCAAAGATTCATCTTTACATCCTGTGAAGAATAGACAAAGAACCATGCCCGACCTGAGCAATACTTTCTTAAATGTCACTTTGTTTTGAACACGCATCATAACTAACTTATGGAGATTTCCTATTTCGTTAATCTATCAACCAAGAAATCTTCGAAAGCACTTAAATCCTTCCATTCGGTCGCACAGTTAATCACTTTGGCGTTTTCGTCGATTCTTGTGTATCCATCGTCGGTAACCTTGATTCTTAGCTTTTCCATATTAACCAATTCGGTCGACATAGCTAAATAAATGCCCACTGTATCGAAGAGGGTTGTGCTGCTCGAATTGAGCTTTTGTTCAACCCTTTTATTGACCTCCGCCTCGCTCAGATCCTTGTTCTGATTTATTATCCCCTGTTTGTACCACGCCCGGTAGTTTTCTATCAATGCCCGCGTTAAAGGGCTGTTCCTTTTCAGCACTTTTTGATACTTTTGGCCTTTAAGATTGACTATACCGCATGTATCCAGAGGGGTAATTGTCATATTCCAGGTTGCAGTAAAGACCTTCTGTGACTCTTTTACGAAAGCCTCTACATTATATTCAGCGCTTGGTTTTGGGCTGCCACCATATCCCCGGTAAATACTGCCGTGCATACCGACAAATTCCGCTTTTCCGGCTATCCGCGGTTCGCGCTCAAGTGCCGCGGCGATATTAGGCAGTGGGCCTACGGCAATTACTTTTATCGGCTTGCGAGAATTCATTATAGTATCAATCAAAGCCTGGACGCCATCTTCATAGATAGTGCCGGGATATGATGAAAGCTCGTAATCTTTTATCCATGCTTGTTGCCTATGACCGGCTTTATTATGTTGCACTCCAATGCCGATGGGTATGTCTGTCCTGCCGACGGTTTCCAAAAACTTGGCCACAACCTTTGCCTTTGATGGGGTGTTACGTACCGCGGTTGTAATCAATTTAACATCGAATTCCGGCGATTGAACAAGCAATGCCAGCGCCCACGTATCGTCAATATCATCACAGATGTCCGTATCGAAAATAACGGGTATTTTTCCACTTCGAGACGAGGATGGATTGTTATTTACTGAACAGGAGTCTAATGTCACTAAAAACATGGCCAATATTCCCACAATGATTAATCGAAAAGGCTTTAATGAAAAAGCTAATCGCGTTAATCCCCCACATGTTGAAGCGATGGTCTTGTTCATAAAATGGACCTCCTAATTTTAAAAAGTTTTTGTTATCGAAATCATCTGTAAATATAATCTAACGCCGAATTTTGTCAAAGCAATTTGATTTTTTCGATAATTGTATATATAAGTGTATTATGCGAGTAGTGATAACAGGTGCAACCGGTTTTATAGGCAGGGCATTGTGCAAAGAGCTTCATAAAGATTATGAAGTAATTGCGTTGACGCGTGACTCAAATAGAGCTGCCAAATCAGTGGGTGACTGGGCTAAAGTTGTTGAATGGGACGGTAGAACGACCGGAACCTGGATTCGGCAGGCGGACGGCGCATTCGCCATCATCAATCTGGCCGGCGAAAACGTCGCTTCCGGCCGATGGAACAAATCGAAAAAGGCCGGCATACTTCACAGCAGGCTGGATAGTTCCAGAGCAGTGCTCGAAATGATTAAGCAGGTGGACAAAAAGCCGGCTGTCGTAATTCAGGCTTCGGCCATCGGTTATTATGGCTCTCGCGGTAACGAACGGTTGGATGAGACCTCGCCAACGGGTAAGGGATTTCTGGCTGATGTGTGCTGCAAATCTGAAATCATTGCAAGCCAAATCGAGGCGACAGGTGTTAGATGTGTAGTCATACGCACAGGCGTGGTTCTTGGAAATGACGGTGGTGCTCTTCTGGGAATAATGCAGCCGTTTCGTTTTTTTCTCGGTGGGCATCCCGGAAACGGCAGGCAATGGTTTTCGTGGATTAGTCTTGATGATGAAGTCGCTGCAATAAAATTTCTGATGGAAAATGAAAATCTTAAAGGCGTTTTCAACCTGACCTCGCCGCAGCCGGTGACAATGAAAAAATTCTGTAGAAAATTGGGCTGGATCTTAAGAAGGCCCTCTTGGCTGTTCTTCCCCGGATTCATCATGCGGCTGGTTTTGGGCGAAATGGCTAATGAGGTACTCTTATCCGGACAAAGGGTCTTGCCGAAACGATTGATGGAAGCAGGCTTTGAGTTCAAGTACACTGATGTGAAAAGAGCCTTAAAGGCCATTAAAGCTCAAAGGAGAAAATCGTGATTCTGTCTGATTATTTGGAGCGAGACCAGCACCAGGTTATCTGGTTTGGCGTTGTCGAATCTGGTATCGAAACTTGAAGCTCGAAGCTGGAAACTCGGCAATTACGGGCTTCGAGTTTCCACAGCGAGCATCGATACGAGCATCGACAACCTTAAACGAAAAAGGTATATTAAAAAATAGGCAAGGATTTCGAGGGCTTGAAATGTACATAATACCGGCAATTGACCTGCGGGATGGAAAATGTGTAAGACTTATCCAGGGCAAGTATGACCGCCAGATAAACTACGAGGACGACCCTGTAAAACAGGCCCGTGAATTCAGCTCAGCCGGTGCAAAATGGCTGCACATTGTAGATTTGGATGGGGCCAGGCTCGGCAGGCCGGTCAATACCGATGCTATATCAGCAATAGTAGCTTTAGGACTATTCAAAATCGAAGTCGGCGGCGGACTGCGTGATGAGGATTCCATAAAACAACTGCTCGATATAGGCGTCGAAAGGGTAATAATCGGCACCAAAGCCGTAAGCGACTTTGAATGGTTCAGCGAAATGGCTGAGAAGTTCAGCGGTAAAATTGTACTCGGCCTCGATGCCCGAGGTTCAAAGGTCGCCACTCACGGCTGGACGCAGGACAGCCCCCACAATTTGCTGGAGTTTGCCACGGAAGCCGCGAAGTTACCTTTGGCGGCGATAATATATACGGACATCAGCAAAGACGGTATGATGACAGGGCCGAACTTCGAGAGAACAAAAGCACTTGTCGAGACGGTAGATGTCCCTGTCATAGCTTCCGGCGGCGTGAACACTATAGAAGACATCAAGAAGCTGGCTGAATTCGGCTCCGAAGCGGTAATAATCGGTCGAAGCTTATACGAAGGCACACTCAAACTTTCCGATGCAATAAAAGCAGCAAATAAATGACTACCTAAAGCGTCTGAAGTCTGGATCGCCTTAAATATGGATACCAGCAAATCAGGACATCAGGATGCAGGTTATCAGGGAATCAAGATACCAGAAAAGAACACAAAGTTTGTCTGATATCCTGGTAACCTGATGTCCACTACCTGATAAACTGGTACCCTGATATCCAATACCTGCTAACTTGATATTCTGATAGCCTTAATAATTAGCTCACTTACCTGTGGCACGACGGGTGGCAGCCTCAAGTGAGTACCGAAAAATCGGGACGAGCTTGGGGATGGCTCGAAGAAACTACGAGCAACCACCAAGCATTTATCGTGTTACAGACCAGTAGTAACCGGCAGGGAATAGCTTAATCACTGGACTCAGGAGGCTCGAACTTGTAGCCGATCTCGCGTATCGTATGAATAAACATCGGATTATGCGGGTCCGGCTCTATTTTGTTTCGTAGTGTGGTTACGAAACGGTCGATGCTCCGGGAACCGATAAAGCTGTCATAACCCCAAACCATATTCAGTATCTCATCTCGGGTAAGTGCCCGGCCCGGCTTCTTGACAAAAAATTCCAATAATCCGAACTCTTTTGGTGAGAGTTTAATTTCATCTCCCTTGCAAGTTAGTTTTCTGGCGGGAATATCAAGCCGGCAGTCTCCAAACTCGTAAATGTCTTGTTCGGTTTGTCTGCTTCGTCTTAGGAATGCTGCTGCACGGGCAAGAAGCTCTTTTATGCTGAACGGCTTGGTAACATAGTCATCGGCCCCGAGATTCAGACCCAATATTATATCCGATTCCTCACCTTTAGCGGTCAGCATTATTATTGGCATATTAAGATTTTCCTGACGGATTAGTCTGCATATCTCATAACCGTTTATCTTCGGCAGCATAATATCAAGAAGAATCAGGTCAGGCTTTTTATTAAGAGCGGTATTTAATCCTTCCTCACCGTCTTCAGCGGTAAGTACGCCGTAGCCCTTGAACTCAAAGTTATCCTTCAAGGCCCGCAGCATTGTAGTATCATCTTCAATTATCAGAATCGTTTCCATTTGGTTCAGGCGGCTCAAATTTATAACCGATAAGTTTTACAGTATGAATGAACGTTGGATTGTTCGGGTCGGGTTCGATCTTGTTCCTCAGGGCAATGACAGCATTGTCGATGTCCCGTAAAGTAATAAAGCGGGAATAACCCCACACGGTGTTTCGTACCTCGTCGCATGTCAGGGTGCATCCGGCCCTTCTAAGGAACAGATGCAGCATCTTTAATTCCCCGGGAGTAAGCTTAACTTCTTTGCCTTCGCGTGTGAGAGTGCCCGCGACGGTATCGAGCCGGCAATTGCCGAATTCATAAAATTCAGGTTCTTCCTCTCCTCTGCGTCGCATAAACGCTTCGGACCGTGCCAATAACTCTTTTATACTGAATGGCTTGGTTACGTAGTCGTCCGCGCCCAGATTCAGCCCAAGGATAACGTCGGATTCCTGGTCCTTGGCGGTGAGCATGATTATAGGCATATCGAGATTCTTTTTACGGACTTGGCTGCATATTTCATAGCCGTTCATTTTGGGCAGCATAATGTCGAGTATAATCAGGTCGGGGTTCTCGGACAATGCTGCATTGAGGCCCTGCTCACCGTCACGAGCGGTCTTGACGCGGTAGCCCTTTAACTCGAAATTGTCCTCCAGGCCCCGCAGCATGGCCTCATTGTCTTCAACAATCAGTACGCTTCTCATTTAGTAATCCTTTTCTGTTTTGAACTTAAGCCCCTTAGCCGATTCTTCAATTTCTAACAAGAGAAAAAAGTAAAGATTTCTAACGGGATTAATTACCGGCCGGTAATCGCACGGTAAACGTACTTCCTTCGCCGGGTTTACTGTCAATTGAAATTGTGCCTTTGTGGGCATCTACGATAAATTTAGCGATACTTAGACCCAATCCACAGCCTTCAGCTCCTCGCGAAAGACTGCGGTCAGCCTGGTAAAACCTGTTAAATATCTTCCTGGCGGACCGGCGCGACATACCTACACCCTTATCGGAAACGGTAAAACAAACCAAACCGTCATAAGGAGAAACTTTCAGCTCAATTTGTTTGTTATCATAAGAATATTTGTACGCATTGTCCAGAAGGTTTACAAGCACCGTTACCATCGCGTCACGGTCGGCTAACACATCCGGCAAATCCTCACGGATATTTACTTCAAACTTGCATTGGCCCTTGCTGAATTTGGTCTTAACCGCCTCTGCGGCATCACGGGCAATTGCTGCCGGGCTGGTCTCGACCATTTCGAAGGCCTGCTTGTTTCGCTCCATCCTTGAAAAGGTAAGAAAATTATCAATCAAGCCGGTAAGCCTTTCATTTTCCTTTGAAACAAGCTGCAGATAATCGGTAACTTGCTGCTGGTCTCGGTAGCTGCCTTCCAACAGAGTATCAACTAATACGCGCATCGAAGCCAGGGGCGTTTTCAATTCGTGTGAAACGGTAGCAATGAAATCGTTTTTTAGTTTGTTTATCCTTATCTGTTTTCCTACAGCCTTGGTGGCCAGCGAACCGGCCGAAATCATCACGGCAATAGCCAACAGTCCGGCCAACATATACACGATTTCTTGTCTGCCGGCTGTCGTTTCAAAGATATCGACATCCTTAAAATGAATTTCAACATCCCAGCTTGGAAAGAATCTTCCTAACGGCGCTTTCAGGAAAGCCGCTGTTTCCGGATTTTCCAAACCAGAGGCATACTCACCAAAATTGTCTGTTATTCTGTAAGAAATGCCAAGCTCTTCGAGGCCGTCTCCACGTAATTCGAAATCGGAACCGAGCTCTTTTGCTTTCTGTAATAATAAGTATGTCTTGTCCCCGGAGTTGTGATACATCCCAAAGGCCTCTTCCGGCAATTCCAGCCTGCGAAAACTATCTTCGGGCCAGGCCTGAAATAGCGTGGTAAATGCAGGCCGGCCAAACGCAGCAGCAAACTTTTCCCCTGTCTGATACGAAGCTAATAGTGTTGATATTTGCCGTTTCATTTGTTCCGTGATTTGTTCCGTCCATTTCCAATCAACTCCTTCAATTGTGTCCAGCGTTGCACGCAATAATGATACCAGTTTGAGTGCATCATCTTCAGACCAGGCTTCCGGTACCGCACCGGTATAATACTTGTCGAGAACAGCGGCGGCCAGCTCTTCGGCTGAAAGTAACTCTTTTGCTTTTAGAACCTGCGGCTTTAGCTCTTCGGCCCATTCGCTATTTTCTACAATTTCAAGCACTCTGCGCAGAAGAAAAATCCTCGTCCCCGATGGCATTAACAGAAAACCGTAACCGCTGCCGGGAGTGTAATTGATAGCAGAACCAATCAAATCTTGCAAATCCGACTGCTTGAGACCATCTTTGGTTTTACTCTTCAGCCTTACGAGCAAAATCCTCGCTCGGGCTATCAAAGCTACGGAGGATGAGCTTATGCTTTCGGGAGTTTGTCCATAAGCTATCTCGCGGCAAAGTGTAATGGCCTTTTCAATTTCCCCCAATTTCCTCAAGCAACGGACCTTGCCCAATAAAGCACTATAA
>JBGVTO010000174.1:0-3810 GCA_041862635.1 Phycisphaerae bacterium
TCAGTTCAACGATATAGGTTTTATTTGACATATTAGGCCTCCTTGAAATACGGTTAATATTACCATTAACCATATCGGCAAAAAGGTCCGAATATGCCCATCGTTTATTCAGAGACAGAGCACTAGTTTGTTTTGCATTTTTTCTTGTATGGCGAAAATCCATTCTTGTGCAGCATGCCGAAGCGTACGCAAAACAGTTAATCGCTGAATTTATGGAAAAAAACAAAGGCGAACCATCGGCTTCACCGGACGGCAGTTCCGCTGGGCGCTCCACCACCGATGGTGAACCGTAATGTTATGCACGGTTCAAAGGAATTCAATAGAATACACGAAGTTCTCTGCTGATTAAGGGAAAAAGCACACCCTACCAGAACAATATGAATCGGCCTTGGCTCTAAGCCATATATATATATAGTTAGACATTTGAACTAAATTTCTATGACAAAGGAGGTATAAAGGAATGACTGCAGAAACGGATAGTCAAGTTAAACATATTGCCAATGATACTAAAAGGAAGGAATTAGTTCCTATTGTATTATCGTGTCTCGCGTTGGCGGTTTCGTTTATTTCTCTTTATTTCTCTCAGCTCCATCCGGCGGATATTTATTTCTTTGCCGGCGAACGTGTAAATATTGTTCGTTTCGATCCAGGTAATTATGGCATAAGCGTTTCAGTGGCCATTACAAATGATGGTGCTAAATCAGCAACCATTACAAAACTCGCACTCTTAATTAAGCCCCCTAATGAAAAGGAGTACCTTCTTGAACCAACAGTCTATTTGAAAGCACCATTTCGATTAGATAAACATGGGAATTACCCTATCGAGTCTATATCTGTTCCATTCAATTTAGCCCCAAAAGAGAGTGTGGTAAAAAAAATTGTGTTTCGATCGTCCCTTGTTAATCCCAATGAGTTCCAAATAACTAAGCCAGGCAAGTACGAAATGACCTTGCTTGGATGGGTTGATGACACGGAAACACCGAAGAATTACTGTCAGATATCAACCAAAATTATAGAGCCTAACATCAAAGCACTGGATAAACGTAATCTGGAAGTAACTTTCATAGAGTCCAAATTTGAAAAATGGACTGCCCGTCATCTCACGATGAATGACTACAATGAGATAGACATTTAGATATATGTCAATCCACACGACCCAGCCAAAAAATTGAAGCCAACAAAGAACTCATTCCAGGACTGTGGTATTACGATGAAGGCTACGAAGGGAATCCAAAGCAACAGAAGAGGACCGAAGAATTGATACATAAAGGCAAAATGAGACAAGTGGAGAAAAATACGGCCAGTGTACACAATAGTGACATCGTTTCTTATGGGCAGACCTGGCTTATAAATAAGATGGCTAAGCTAGCCGAGAATCACCCAGACCTAAAATGCGGCTGGTTGAGGTATGAGGTTAATACAATAGTCATGACCGCGAATAGTGCGCTCATACCTATTTTGCAAAGTTATTTTCAAGACTTTCCAAAGTCAAGTGGTCACCGTATACTTAACCATTGACAAGAAAAATGTAGTGGACTGCCATGGCTCGATCGCCTCCCCGAATTCGATATCACAAACAATTGAGGCAAAATGCAAAAATGGCAGATGCAGGTGAAAAATGAAAGAGAAAAAAGCAGGAAGATATAAAAGCGGAAAAAACCGGTGGAAAGGTTTCAGGCGGCATTTTACCCCAGCAAAATAAAGACCATAGGCGATCATTTGAAAAAGAAACGTCTGGATCTGAAAATGACCCAAAAAGACATTGCCGCAGAGGGACAAACCGGGTCATTGCTCGATATCGACGAAGAACCTCTCCGAAACCCATGCCCCGATGAGATCCAGGGCCGTTGGTGAAAAGGTCTCCTCAATCTGAGCATATTCTTCTATTACGCCGGTCTGTGCGGTTTGAAAGAGGTGGTTCAACTCGGGCAGCTCCTGAACGAGATAATCGGTATGATTCTGTGGACTAGACATTCAGGTCGATGTGAACCAGAACCTGCCAGTTATGGAATCCATCCTCGCCCAGACAGGACACAAGGTCGTATGTTCGAAACGGGCCCCTCGCCGACTTGTATTTCGAGCACACGGTCAGCAATTCGGTTATCCTCGAAGATGGCAAGGTTAGCCAAGCTTATTGTGACGTAGCGCTCGGTGTGGGCATTCGAACTGTCAAAGGCGATCAGGTCGGCTACGGATTCACACAGGAGTTGGCCGAAAAATCGATGATAGTTGCTGCATCGACGGCCGCGACTATCGCTGATGCTTCGCCGAACGAGCCGGCCGGGGACTTTGTATCACCCAAGATTGGAAATCACTACCCCCTCGAGAGGCTGCTGACTTCTGTACCGCTCGAATCGAAGCTTCCACTAGTGCAATCCGTAAATGACAAGTGTTTTGCCCTTTCGCCTTTGGTAGTCAAAGTCAATGCCGGATTTCATGATGAGCAAAAACGGATTATGGTAGTCACCAGCGATGGGATAGGAGTCGAAGATTTACAGCCGCGGAATTTCCTTTTCGCCTCGGTCGTAGCCGAGAAGAATGGCAAGCGCGAAAGGGCCTGGTGGAATGTTGGTGGGAGGAAGGATTTCTCCTTCTACGCTCCGACGGTGGCCAATGAGGTCGCCCAGACTGTGGTAGACCGCGTTCTTGTTCTCTTCGATGCAGTGCAACCTCCAGCCGGAGAAATGCCCGTCGTGCTGGGTCCGGGTGTCACTGGGGTATTGCTCCACGAGGCCATTGGACATGGAATGGAGGCCGACTTCAACCGTAAGGGTATAGCGCACCCGGACAAATAGATACGTCCTATGGTTGACCAACGGCTTAACGAGATCAGCCGGACCTCCGTAAAGGTTCACTATCGCTTGCAAATCATGAGCCTGCGAAACTTGCTGCCGGACCTGCTGGTCATCTGCGTAAGCAACCCCATTCAAGGCATCGAGCACACACTTCGCCACGTTATCCATATGGAATCGTCTGGGATGGGAGTGGAAGTAGTCGAGAATTACATCTACACGGTCGTTGGCAGTGGGAGTGGGAAATAGGTCGGTAGCTAACTTCTTGATCCGCTGCTTGTACACAGACGCATTGGGAGAGCGAAAGGACTCCGCTTTTCCGGGAACTACCATCCGGTATTCAGGTATGCGCTCAAATCTCGTCATGTGCTCTATCAAAAAGATTGTGTTGCGGAGGGCAGTGTATCTTGCTTCTATGGCCGAGACCTTTCAGCTTATTTGGCTGCGATTCTCTGTGCCAATTTCAATAGCTACGCTTTTAATTATCTGGTACGCCTTCGCCAAGGAGGACCCAATCGCTTACTTCATCAAGATAGAAGGCGTATCGTGGTTCGGTCGACATCCTATCAACGCCAAACAAGGTCAGGAGGAAAGATAAGGGCCTTCCTGGATCAAGAGCTTCCAGCCAGAGACTCACCCGGTTGCCGCTTTGTTTCCAAATTTCTTCTGAGCCGACGAAGCGGTTCTAAGATAACTCGGGATGAGTTAAATAAGGTTGTCAAAGAAAACGACAAGCAGCGCTTCTCTTTTAGTGAAGACAACCTTAGGATTCGGGCCAACTATGGGCATTCTATTGCGGTCGATCTAGGCTACAGCCCAGCAGTACCACCGGATGTGCTTTACCATGGCACGGCCGTAAGGAGTTTAAAAGCGATTCGTGTTAAAGGATTGACTAAAGGTAACCGGCAGTATGTACATCTTTCACCGGATGCTGAGACAGCACGGAACGTTGGGCAGAGGCATGGAAAACCAATAGTACTAAAGGTTTTATCAGGGCAGATGCACTTGGATGGACATG
>JBGVTO010000175.1:0-10919 GCA_041862635.1 Phycisphaerae bacterium
ACGCACCGGGCTGGGGCGCAGCCGGCGACCGGGGTCCGATGTGGGAAACGGCCACCGCCATCTGCTTGCTGCAGGCCGGCGTTGATATAATTCGGATGCGCCATCCCAGAGCCGTCGCTACTGTCAAAAACTTCATCAATCAGGTATGGACTTGAAGGAAATAAATAGGAAAGGAAGGTATTTACAATGATATTAATTGCAGAACGAATCAATGGGATGTTCACCAATGTCAAGCAGGCTATCGCAGATAAAGACAAGAAAGTCATTCAGGAATTAGCCAAAAAGCAGACCGACGCGGGTGCTGCATATCTGGATGTAAATATAGGTACAGCCGCGGCGGACCAGGAAGGTGCTATGCAGTGGCTGGTCGAAAGCATCCAGGAAACCTGCTCTACACCTTTGTGCCTCGATTCCCAGAAACCGGCTGTTATCGCCGCGGGATTAAAGGTCATTAACGCCCAGAAAGGTGTCATGCTGAACTCAACGCCATTGAACAAGAAAAGCGACGAAGAAATATTTGACAAATACATAGAAATGGCAAACCAGGTCCGCCTCGGCGGAAAAGCAAGCATTATCGCCCTTACTATGGACAAAAACGGTGTCCCCCAGGACATCAATACCCGCGTAGCCATTGCCGCAGAAATCGTATCAAAGGCGATGGAAAAAGGATTTGACACCCAGCGGTTGTTCATTGACACTATAGTTTTGCCGGTAAAAGTGCCGAACGCCCAGGTCCAGCCCGGCAATATCTTATCTGCGATGGACCAGATAAAATATCTGTCAGACCCGGCCCCGCATATGACAATAGGCCTGTCGAATCTTTCTCAGGGAGCATCGGAAAGAAGCCTGATAAACCGAGTGTTCCTTGCTATGGCTATTTCCCGCGGCCTGGACTCAGCTATCGTCGATGTCCTCGACCAGGACCTGATGAACATAGTAGCCACCGCTGAAATGCTGATGAACAAGCAAATATACTCAGATTCTTTCCTCAAGGTCTATAGCTCAACATAGAAAGATTAACCTGGCAAAGATATGAAACAATAACTTGAAAAGTGGTGAGTAGTGAGTAGAATAAGTGAACTAACGTTTGGAGTGCCTAAAGTGACACGTAAGTGTCATCCTGAGGCGGAACCGAAGGAGCTCATCTCCAGAGCAATAAGGAGATTTTTCGCTCCACTGCGTTCCGCTCAGAATGACAGCGAAGCTGTCACTTTAGTTAACTTTGGGCATTTTTTAGCTCACTTTAGGCACTTTCCTGATAACCAATTAACTACTCAAAAATGTGCCAAATAGCAAAAAAGTGCAAAAAAAAAGCCCTACGGTTGTACCCGCTTTGGCAGTTTTCGATGATAATACGGGACTTATGCAAAAACCACCATTTCTACAAACAGGAGCGTAACAACGTCGTGCGAAATATTTAACCAATACGATATACAAGTAAAGACCTACGAACCCCGTTAGAAATTCAACAGAAATAATAGGGGTTAGAAACACAATTAAAAAGGGGACAATAATATGATGCAAAAAGGTAAAATTTCTAACAGGGTAAAGCTTAACCCAACAAAAATGAAGGATTGGCAGGTTGCGGAAGCCGCCGAGGAAGTAATGAAACCTGTTAGCCAGCTTGCCGAAGAGATGGGCTTGCAGGAGAGCGAGCTGATTCCAATGGGTCGCAAGCTGGCCAAAGTCGATTATCAACAAGCCCTTGCCCGCCTCCAGGATGCTCCCACAGCAAAGTACATTAACGTTACTGCCATTACGCCAACGCCTTTGGGCGAGGGCAAAACTACCACTGCCATGGGTTTAATTGAAGGTCTGGGCAAGCTGGGAAAACGCGTGGTCGGGGCCATACGCCAGCCCAGCGGCGGACCAACCTTTAATATAAAGGGTTCTGCTGCCGGCGGAGGCCTTGCCCAATGTATTCCCTTGACGCCTTTTTCTATCCGCCTTACAGGTGATATCGACTGTATAACAAACGCCCACAACCTCGCTATGGTTGCCCTTACTTCGCGTTTGCAGCACGAAAGAAATTACGACGATGCCCGCCTGGCAAAAAGCAAGCTAACACGAATAGATATCGACCCGGAAAGTGTGCAAATGAAATGGGCAATGGACTTCTGCGCCCAGGCCCTGCGAAATATCAGGATTGGCCAGGGCGGAAAAATGGACGGCTACGAAATGGACTCAGGCTTTCAAATCACCGTCTCAAGTGAGATTATGGCAATACTCGCAGTTGCCAAGGACTTAAAAGACCTGCGAGAGCGTATGTCTAAAATAGTCGTGGCCTACGATAAAAAAGGTAACGCAGTTACCACCGCCGACCTTGAAGTTGACGGCGCTATGACCGCCTGGATGGCTGATGCTATTAACCCGAATTTATTGCAGACAATTGAAGGGCAGCCTGTATTTGTACACGCAGGTCCCTTTGCAAATATCGCTGTCGGCCAAAGCTCCATTATCGCTGATATGCTCGGCACAAAATTAGGTGAATACCACGTTACTGAAAGTGGATTCGGTGTCGACATTGGTTTTGAGAAATTCTGGAATATAAAATGCCGAATGTCCGGCCTGGTACCGAACGCAGTCGTTATTGTCGCCACTGTTCGCGCTCTAAAGATGCACGGCGGCGGCCCCACCGTCAAGCCCGGCATACCTTTGAGCGAGGAATATACCAGCGAGAATCTCGAATTGGTCGAAAAAGGTTGTGAGAACCTCGTTGCCCATATTGAAACGGTAAAGAAAAGCGGCGTCCGGCCGGTCGTTTGCATAAACAGCTTCCACACCGACACCAAGGCTGAAATAAAGCTTGTGCGTAAAATCGCCGAGCAAAATGGAGCTTTGGCTGCGGTTTCCGAACACTGGCTCAAAGGCGGCGACGGCGCAATCGAGCTGGCAGAGGCCGTGATTGAGGCCTGCAGTGAAACGAACCACTTCAAGTTCCTCTATGATTTGGAAACCCCGCTTAGAAAACGCGTTGAACTAATCGCCAAAGAAGTGTACGGCGCCAGCGGCGTAACTTATATTGATGGGGCACTGGAAAAAGCCAAGGCTATGGAAGCCGACCCGGACAGCAAGACTTTAGGAACCTGTATGGTTAAGACCCACCTTAGTTTGTCGCACGACCCGGACATAAAAGGCAGACCCATCGATTGGGAGCTTCCAATCCGCGATGTTCTTGTTTACAAAGGTGCTGGCTTCATCGTGCCCGTAGCGGGGGCAATAAAATTGATGCCTGGTACAGCATCGAACCCGGCTTTCCGTCGCATCGATGTGGATGTAAAAACCGGAAAGGTCCAAGGTCTATTCTAACCATGCGGAAAAGGATATTTTAGGCTTGTGCGCATCTGAGATAATTTTGTCGCTTACCGGCAGAGCCTACCCCGCGTTGTACGTAATGGCTTAGAGTCGGCCAACGAAAAGCCCGGTATAACAGGAGAATTGAATTTTATAAGGAACGACGCTTCATCACCCATATAATGTCAATGGAGAAGAAAAGCTTTTTGGATTTTTAGGAGTGACCAATGGCAGCACAAATTATAGATGGAAAACAAGTAGCCGCCGATATGCGGGCGGAATTGAAGGACGAAGCAGCCAAACTAAAAGAACAGGGTATTGTTCCCGGACTCGGAGTCATTTTAGTCGGCGAAGATCCCGCCTCACAGTCTTATGTTACCGCCAAAGAGCGCGCCTGCGAAAATATAGGTATTTATTCCGATGACAACCGCCTGCCTGCCGAAACCTCACAAGAAGAATTGATGGCCCTGGTCGAGAAAATGAACAACGACCCGAAAATCAACGGCATCCTCGTTCAATTGCCCTTACCAAAGGGCCTTAATGAGGCAGAGGTCCTTCTTGCAATCGACCCTGCCAAAGACGTTGATGGATTTCATCCGATAAATGTGGGCAAAATGATGGTAGGTGAGAAGGCGTTTCTGCCCTGCACGCCGCACGGCATTATTCAGCTATTGATACGCAGCGGAGTAAACATTGAGGGGGCTGAGGTAGTAATCGTCGGACGAAGCAATATAGTCGGCAAGCCCTTGGCAAATATGCTTATCCAGAAAAAGCCCGGTGCAAATGCCACCGTAACCGTCTGCCATACCCGCACCAAGGACCTTCTCTCTCACACAAAGCGGGCGGATATTGTCATCGCCGCCGCCGGTAGGCCGAATACCGTTACCGCGGATATGGTAAAAGATGGAGTTGTGGTAATTGATGTTGGCGTTAACCGTGTCGAGGACGCAACAAAGAAAAAAGGCTATCGACTTGTTGGCGATGTGGATTTCGAGGCGGTGAAGGAAAAGGCCTCATTTATCACTCCCGTCCCGGGCGGTGTAGGCCCAATGACAATAACTATGCTGCTTTATAATACAGTGGAATCGGCCAAAAGAGCCGCCGGCATTGTTACATAGAAAGGAACAAAAGTGGCTACCAAAAAATATCCGGTAATTTGGTTACAGGGGGCAGGCTGTACGGGCTGTTCCGTATCGGTCTTGAACGCGGTAAGTCCAAAAATCCAGAATCTTTTACTGGACGAGATGGTACCTGGCCATCAACTTAATTTGTTGTTCCACGCAACAATAATGGCTGGTCAGGGAGAGCCGGTCATAGAGGTTTTGAAGGATACCGAAAAGAGCAGGAAGGGCGGCTACATATTAGTTGTGGAAGGAGCAATTCCGACCGCTGAGAGTGGCGCATACGGCAGCATCGGCGAGAAAGACGGCAAGCACTATACTATTCTAAAAAGCGTGGAAGAGCTCGGAAGCAATTCCCTGCTGACTCTTGCCATAGGCACGTGCGCTACTTTTGGCGGGATTCCTGCGGCCAAGCCTAATCCGACCGGTTGCAAAGGAGTAAAAGAAGTATTCACTGAGAATGGAATCAGCACGCCGGTGGTCAATTTGCCTGGTTGCCCTTTGCACCCGGATTGGTTTGTAGGGACGATATCTGTGATTCTTTTTTCAGGAGCCCAGGCCCTGGATTTGGACAACCTGGCTCGGCCAAAGCTTTTCTATGGGCAAATGATCCACGAGAACTGCCCCAGGCGGGCGGACTTCGATAAGGGAAAATTTGCACAAGAATTGGGCGATACGGGCTGTCTGTATAAATTAGGCTGTAAAGGGCATTACACCAACGCGGATTGCCCAATAAGGCAGTGGAACAATGGCATAAGCTGGTGTGTCAAAGCCGGTTCGCCGTGTCTTGCATGTGTTGAGCCGGAATTCCCAGACGGTACGTCCCCAATGTATGAAAAGATTGCTTTCCAGGAGCTAACATGATCACAAAAGTAAAAATCGACCCAATAACAAGGATTGAGGGTCACCTGGCTATCGAAGCCGTGATAGACGACGGCGTGGTGAAAGAGGCCAAAAGCGCCGGGACCCTTTTTCGTGGTTTTGAGATAATTCTGCAGGGAAGGGACCCTCGTGATGCGAATCGTCTGACCCAACGGATATGTGGTGTCTGTCCAACCGCTCATGCGACGGCATCGGCACTGTGTCTTGACGATGCGTTTGGTTTAACAGACAAAATCCCGGATAATCCCAAGCTGATCCGCGCTCTGGTTTTTGGTTCTAATTTTTTGCAGTCACATATCCTGCATTTCTACCATCTTGCGGCCTTAGATTATGTGGATGCAGTAGGCGCTGTCGGTGACACGGCACCCTTTGTGCCACGCTATGAAGGCGACTACCGAATAACCGGCGAGGCAAACGCTGAATTGGTGAATCATTATGTAATGGCACTCGATATCAGACGCAAATGTCAGGAGATGCTTGCTATCTTTGGGGGGAAGATGCCACACAATGTGGGTATTGTGCCCGGTGGAGTTACTGAAAAACCTACCGAAGATAAAATAACCAATTTCCTGTGGCGGCTGAATGAAGTGCGTGACTTCGTTGATAATACCTACATTCCCGATGTGTTGACTGTGGCCAAAACTTATGATGATTACTTTGCCATTGGTGTCGGCTGTAGAAGACTTCTTGCTTATGGCGGCTTTGATTTGCCAGCCGGCCAGCTATTTAAGACCGGAGTCATTTCCCCAGATTTACAGCTGGAGCCGTTCGCCAAAGAGAATATCACGGAGGATGTGAAGCATTCCTGGTATGCAGATGCTGTTTCAGGGAAAAACCCAGCTCAAGGCCAAACAGAGCCACAGCTTAAGAAAAAAGAAGCTTATTCATTCCTGAAGTCTCCGCGGTATGAAGGCCAGGTTTGTGAGGTTGGGCCTCTGGCACGAATGGTAAGCAATTATGTGCAGGGCGACGCGATAACAAAAGAGTTAGTTGATTCGGTCCTTGGGGAATTCAGTGCCGGCGTTGATGCTTTATATTCCGTTCTTGGCCGACACGCAGCCAGGGCCGTTGAAGCCAAACTCGTTGCCAATGCTATGGTCGATTGGCTTCTGGCGCTAAAGCCTGATGAGCCGGCTATCACCGAGAGCGAGATCCCCGAAAAGAGCGAAGGTGCGGGTCTGGCCGAAGCTCCCAGAGGTGCAGTGGGACACTGGATAACAATCAAAGATAAGAAAATCGAGCGATATCAGGTTATCACTCCCACAGCCTGGAATGCTTCACCTAAAGACGATAAAGACCAGCCCGGAGCAGTAGAACAGGCAATAATAGGTACTAAAGTTAAGGATAAAGACAATCCTTTTGAACTCGTCCGAATTGTGCGGGCATTTGACCCTTGCCTTGCCTGTTCGGTCCACTTGCTCGATGCCAAGGGAAGTGAGTTAGGTGTATTTAGAGTCGTTTGATATGCGTATCAAAACAGATGCCAGTCTGGTGGTAAGCCCCGTTAGAAATTCCAGAAGGGACAAGAATATGGGACAAAAAGCGAAGATTTCTAACGGGGTAAACTCGGAGAAAAGACTTCGGCGAACTCAGTCGAGCCGTTCCGGCGCCGGACGTGTTTTGGTCCTTGGTCTCGGTAATATCCTGCTTAAGGACGAAGGAGTTGGTGTACACATAGCTCAGAGGTTGCAGGAATTAGCTCTGGCTGACAACGTAGAAGTTATGGACTGCGGAACCGCCAGCCTTGACGTTCTTTTGTTAGCGCCGGGCATAGAGAAACTGGTGGTCATTGACGCCTTAAGAGCTAATAAAGAGGCAGGTACTATTTACAAAGCCCGGCTTAAGACCGAAGAGCAAGACAAATTGGAGCAGATTTTCCGAGCGAAAACATCCTTGTCTTCGCAGACATCGGGAACCTCCGTTTCCTGCTCCGGTTTCAGCAGTGACTCCAGGATCAGTTTGCATCAAATAGGTTTGATCGATGCTCTGGCTGTTGCCGAGAGAATCAACTGTGCACCAAAGGAAATTGTAATCATTGGTGTTGAACCCGAGAAGATAGATTGCGGATTGGAATTGACAGATAAAGTAAAGCAGAGAGTTCCTGAAATCATTAATACGGTGCTAAAGGAAATTGAAGAGGCTATTCACACAAAATAAACCAACAGAGGAAGTGCTGGAGTCGCTTGGCAAGGAGAAGAATATCTTCCTGCTGGCTTGCAATGGTTGTGCCGAGGCCTGTGAAACCGGCGGGGAAAAAGCACTTTCGGCAATAAAAGCCGATCTGGAAAAGGCAGGAAAGAACGTCGCAAGCACAGCTTTAGTGGACTTTCTCTGCAATAAGGTATTGGTGGCAACGAGACTCGCCAGGGAGATGGACAAGATTAAAAAGATGGATTCTATCCTGGTGCTGAGCTGTGGAGTCGGGGTCCAGGCTGTCTCGAAGGTTGTGAATAAGGTTGTACACCCTGCAGCAAACACGGTGTCCCTGGGCGGATTACAGGGGCTTTGGCCATCGGATGAGCGATGCCAGGCGTGCGGGGATTGCGCTCTGGATTATACCGGAGGCATCTGTCCAATCACTTTTTGTGCCAAGAGCCTGCTCAATGGGCCTTGCGGCGGGGCTCAGGATGGAAAGTGTGAAGTTGACTCTGAGAAAGATTGCGGCTGGCAGTTGATTTATGAACGGCTCCAGAAGGTCGGGCGATTAGAAAACTTCAAAGAAATTCGCACACCGCGAGACCACAGTAAGATGCTGCCGTCAAGCGAGTTGCGCAAGACATCTTTCTATGACATTGAACTCTAAGCCAAATTCAAACTTCCTGACTTTAGGACCCAGAGCAGGACTGAGACGAGATAAGGAGGCGTTTAAGACATGAAACTTATTGAGCGTTTCAAACAAGGCAAGTTTGTAATCACTTGTGAAGTCGGGCCGCCCAAGGGCATAGAAATAAAAAAGCTGATAGATGAAGTGGTGCCGCTGCGCGATAAGGTCGATGCTTTCAATGTTACTGATTTGCAAAGCTCCGTATTGAGGGTTGGCTCAATGGCGACCTGTCGTCTCTTGAAGGACAAAGACCTTGAGCCTATTATGCAGTTGACCTGCCGGGACCGGAACCGTCTGGGTTTGCAGTCGGATGTTTTAAGTGCCGCGGTATTAGGCATTGAGAATCTACTGTGTCTTACTGGGGACCATCCAACAATGGGCGACCACCCTGAGGCGATGCCCGTGTTCGATTTGGATTCGGTACAGCTGCTATCGGCAATCAAAGGATTAATGGGCGCCAAAGATATGGCGGGCAATGACTTAGAAGGCCAGCCACCAGAATTTTGCCTGGGGGCAGTGGTGAATCCAGGTGCAGACCCATTGGAACCACAGATTATGAAGATGGAGAAAAAGATTCAGGCTGGGGCAGAGTTCTTCCAAACCCAGGCAGTTTATGAAATAGATAAGTTCACTGTCTTTATGGAAAAAGTAAAACATTTGAAAGTGCCGGTTATGGCTGGAATTATATTTTTAAAATCGCCCGCTATGGCTAAGTTTATGAATGCAAATGTCGCAGGAATCCACGTTCCTGAAGAAATTATTAATGAATTGGCCAGTGCGGGGAAAGAAAAAAGGGTCGAAAAAAGCCTGGAAATCTCCGCCCGTCTGATTACAGAGCTGAAGGATTTGTGTCAGGGAGTACATATTATGTCTTTGGGGTGGGAGCGGCATATATCTACCGTATTGGAAATGGCCAGGTTATGATGACGTTGCTGTCCGTCTAAGCAACCCGCACGATATCAATTTTGCAACCGCCTTCCAGATGGCCAAGCAATGGGGATACCATATCCCCGAGGATGTTTGCATCTATGGTATAGAGGTTAAAGAACTGTCCAGATTTTCCCAGGGCTGCACGCAGGAAATCACAGAAAAGCTCCACAAAATAGTCGAATACATCCTCGGCGACCTTTCAAGAAACTAAAAATTAAAAATTGTGTAGCATTTATTCTTCTCATATCTAATAATTTTACTTTGTATTGCTTGACATCATTTAACCTTTGCATATAATACCCCCTTTCACTCTGACAGGCTTATAAAGCCTTATCAAGGAGAAAAAATTTTGACAAAAAGAATCTTACTGCTTGCAGTGTCCTTTGTATCAGTGAGTGGCGCCACAAAGGCCGAGGAAGGTCAATTGGGTGTTACTCTTGATTTGACTTACGCCAGCAGGTGGATGAGCAGAGGCCGACAGGTCTGGGGCGATACTGGTGGTTTTTTTGAAACCATTGACCTCGATCTCTGGTCGACTGGTTTCGGTGCGGCTGTGAGACATCGCAGTGCAACTGGCAGTGGCTGGGTAAGCAAACAAAGATTCGACTATATGCTCTACTATGGCGGGACTGTTCTGGATAACCAAGGCGATAGTTTTCTAACAAGCGGTGCTTGTCTCACTAAGTACAAGGTGAGCTGGATATACAAGCATTATTATACGCAGCCATGCAATTATGCCAATGTACAAGCCTGGATATTTTCATTTTCCTGGCCCAAGATTCTCAATATGGAAGGCCTCGTTCCGTACTATGTAGCCACTTGTGATTATCCTGCCGGCAGCGGCTATAAAGCCCCAAGTATGCGTGATTTTGCCGGTTGGGTTCATCGTTTTGGACTCGGGTACGACTTGGAGTTACCCGAACTACCTGCTCCGCTTCATCTGACATCAGATATAGCATTTACTGACGGTTTTCGCACAGGTGTAGACCACGATTGGTCACACGCGACATTCGGTGTTTCGACAAAATTAGAAATTACTGATAATCTCTCATTTGTCCCGGGAGTCTATCAACAGATAACAATGGACAAATCAGTCAATCCCAATAAAGACGTGACGTATTGCATCCTGAGTATGAAGTACAAATTCTAAATGGCATTTTTTCGGTTGACGTCTTCGAAAGAACTGGATAAATTACTCAAACTGACCGATTGTTGAATTTATGATTACCAAAAACATCAAACAAAAATGGCCTACTCTGACGATAATACTTGTAAGAGCAAGTACTTATCGTAGGAGAGGCCATATGATTACAATCGGCAAAATTCCTAAAAAACTCCAGCGTTTTTTCCAGCCCCTTCGTCAACATTTCGCCACAAGAGCATGGGAACACTTTTGGGCTTTGGTAATGGCCATCACCATCAGCCATGGAGCAACCATAGACCGTCTGACTAAAGCCCTGCGTAACTCGACACATAGAACCAACCATGGCGAGTTCTACTGGCGCAGTATTTGGGATCAATCCATTGTAATGCAGCAAATTGCTCTGGACATGCTGCTTAGTTCGTTCAACAGAAAAGACCTTGATTTGTTTTTTGTCATCGACGATACCCAAACGCTCAAGCGGGCAAAGAAAATGGAAGCAATAGGCAAATTGCATCACCACGCCACCGACAAATATGGAACTGGCCATACCATCATAAAGGTTAGTTTGTACTATCGTGGGGTCACCATACCATGGGGTTCGTGGTTGTACATCAAAAAAGAACACACCTACAAGTTGGAAGTTCCGTTCCGCAAGCTTACCGAACTGGCCGCTGAGGCAATCCGAAACGCTTCTTTGCCAGGAAAGTTTCGGATCACGGTCTTG
>JBGVTO010000176.1:0-15078 GCA_041862635.1 Phycisphaerae bacterium
GGCCGGCTGGAGGGATTTCGCGTTCCCGGCTCAAGATTCCGCAGCATCCCGCGCCACAATCTAATCAAGTTTATGAAGGACAACAATATCCCTCTGGATTCCATCGAGTCCGGCAAAAGAAAAGTCCTTGTCGTCGATGACGATGCCGAAATTGTCGAGCTTATAGTCGAAGTCCTTGAACGTGACGGGAGATTCGAGCTAAAAACTGCATCAAGCGGCTATGAGGCAGGGATGGCAACCGAGCGGTTTCGACCGGATTTGATACTGCTCGATTATATGCTGCCCGATGTCAACGGCAACGTGGTCTGCCAGACGATAAGAAGAAATCCCGAGTTCGAGAACATTAAAATTGTTATTGTAAGCGGCGTCGTAAAAGAGGATGAAATCGCCCAGCTCCTAAAATCCGGCGCTGAAGATTTCATAAGAAAGCCGTTTAACATCACTGAGCTTACCGACAAAATCACTGCTGTTCTCCAGATAAAATAAACAAAACGTACAAATAGTGGGGCTATTTGGAACCTCGGCAGTCAACAAAGATAAGGCTCCGAGCCATCCCCAAGCTCATCCCGATTTTCCGGGACTCGCTTGAGGCTGCCACCCATCAAATTAGATGTTGCGGAATACTAATGCGTAACGCCAATATCAAAAAACAGGGACGACTATATGCCGGACGAACCTGCTAATATGACAGTCACCCAGCAGATAGAGCTTGCCGTTAGCCGGCTCGATTCGCTCTCGACCCTGCCCTGCATTGCGGTGCAATTTGTCCCCAAGCTTTTGCAAGGCCAATTCTCACCATCGGCGCTGGCTGATATTATCGAATCAGACCCGGCACTTACCGCAAGGATTCTTTCTCTTATTGAGCAGCGTGGAGTGGGCCTGCCCGACGGAAGATTCTCACTTCGCCAGGCGCTTGACAAACTGCCTGCACACGATGTTCGCGATGCCGTTCTGTCTATTAATGTTTTGCAGACTTTCGATCTTGAGGATGGAATTGACAAGGACAGGGCCACAGCAAAAAAAGAGCTTTTACTTCACAGTATTGCGGTTGCCTGTTGTGCTAAAGATATCGCCGAGATGGCATCACCTCAAATGGATTCTCAGCTGGCCTACTCTGCCGGACTTCTGCATGATATCGGGAAACTCGCACTGGAAGAAACGATGCCGAAAAGTTTTGCCAGTATGGTCGAAGAAGCAAAATCAACGAAGAGAAGCTCGCGTGGCATCGAGCAAAAACATCTCGGCACCGACCATACAATCATAGGCAAACGTCTTGGACAAAAGTGGCGGCTGCCGAACCTGATTGTCCTTGCCATCTGGCTTCACCACAGCCAGACCGTAACAATTGCCGAGGATATGCCTGAAGCAAGGATAGCAGCGGTTGTACAACTGGCCGATTCTATTGCGTGTCAGGCCGACATCGGCTCCTCCGGCAGTTTTGATTTGCCTGAACCGGCAGAGTCCCTATCGCAGTGGCTTACAATAAGCCCTGAGCAACTACAACAGATTCGCCGGAAACTTCCTGAAACCGTCAGACAAAAGAGCAACATTTTAGGCCTGTATCTACCGAAGGCCGGGGCAAATTATTGCAAGATTGTTCACAATGCCGCGGCCCAATTAGCCCGACAACATACAGAATTGTCCGGGGAAAATCGCCGGCTGCAAAGCGATTCGAGCCATTTAGATTTTATAACAGATTTCCTTCTCGGTATAAATTCGAATAGTGGAGCGGTTGATATAGCAGAAGACTTTGCAACCCGCTGGCAGAAGTTTTATCAAACAGGTATGGTTTGTCTGTATTTAGCGCCTTGGGGCCGCTCACAAATACTTGAAGCTGTTGTTGTAGAAAATCTTTCGCAAAGCAGGATGGTCTGCTTAAACGCTCCGGCTGAAACATCTGTCATACCAAAAACGATAGCAAACAACTTTGCGATTTTGAATGCGCACGACCATATCGATTGGCTGTTTGAGCAATTAGACGTTGACTTCGATGCGAATCGAACCAAATTGGTCCCGTTACTTTCGGGCCGAAAAGCGGTCGGAGCAATTGCTTTCGAGCTTCATTATCCGGGCGACGTGGAGCTGTTCGAGGAGAAGTTCAGGGCATCCGCCTCGATTGCGGGGACCGTTTTAAGTATGGCTCTGGCGCAACAGAGACAGCAGCACTTCGCCGAGCGTTTTGCCCGGCTTATTTGCGTTCCCGCGGAGCGGGGACCCTCACAACCCAAGGACACCCAAACTCGTGCTGCTCCGGCAGAAAACTCGTTGAACGCTTTAGCTGAGATGGCAGCAGGTGCGGCGCACGAATTAAATAATCCCCTGGCGGTGATATCGGGCAGAGCACAGCTGCTTGCTGAAGCCGAGAGCGACCAGGAAAAGAAAAAGATCCTGGAACAAATTTATAAAAACGCCAGGGAGACATCTGCCATTATCGAGGACCTGATGAGTTTTGCCGAGCCGCCAGAAGCCAGGGCGACCCGGACGGACATTAAGCAGATGCTCGATGAAGCCATACAGTTGGCAATGCAAAAAACAAATGCCGAGCAACTCGATGTTCAAATTGCAACTGCCGAGGACCTCGAGAGTGTTTTTGTGGATTCGGCACAGGTTGTATCAGCAATTGCAAATGTTATTTCCAACGCCGTTGAATCCTATGGTGAAAAACCCGGGCCAATAAAAATTACCGCTGAAGCCGCCGAGCCCGGCGATTCGGTGAAATTGCAAATCAGTGACGTTGGCTGCGGAATGGATACAGAGACCATCTCAAAAGCGACTCAGCCGTTTTTCTCAGCAAAGCCGGCAGGTCGAAAACGCGGAATGGGGCTCGCCTACGCGGTCCGGTTCATACAATTAAACAAAGGCTCGCTGAGCATTGCAAGTGAGCCAGGCAGCGGAACGACTGTGACGATTTGTCTGCCGGGCAAATGAATCGCGTATCTCGTGAAAAGAAGAACGACCTGCAAAACAATTGGCGTCTCAAAATACCTTTCTGCGAAAATAAAGGGGGGCGTTTGAGAACGCCCCCCTTTATTTTTGAAGGAGGAGAAGTGCTACTTAACATTACGTTCCGTGCATAGGTTTGTTCGTATTCGGTTACGATACGTTGTCCAGAAGCAGTATTCTACCTTATTTTCACCTTGATTTTCCAGCTATATGTGTATATGATATAACCTTGTTTTGCAACTTTATTTGTAAGAGAGGTAGTCATTTGATAATGGGTGAGAAAAGAGCGTTTCGAGGGATGCTATATCACGTTATCTATCTAAGTGTGCTGGTAATTGCGGGCTCATGGGCCGCTGCCCCGGTCAGGTCAGCATCGATTCCTATTGAGAACGCCTCTTTTGAGGCCCCGGTGGTAGATCCCAATGGTTTTGGCGCATTACCCCAGGTGGACGGGTGGACGGAGGTCGATCTGGACACCCTGTCCAGCACCAATACCGGCGTATTCGCCAACACTCAAGCAGGCAGCCCGGATCACATCGTTAATGCCCACGGCAGCCAACTGGCCTTTCTGGGATCGCAGGCGGGCAACGCCCTGGAGCAGGACCTGGATACTACTTACAAGATAGGCTGCGACTACCAACTGACCGTGGCCGTAGGCGTCTCCGGTAGATTCCCGCCGTCAAGCGCCGAGCCGGTGGATGCCTTCGAGCTGGTGCTCTACTATCGCGACGCCAACGATCCCGTGGACATTGTACATCTGGAGGTCGAGGCGAAAGGCCTATCTGTGACCCAGTTGACGGATTTCTCACTATACCTTCCGACGGTGCAGCCCGGCGACGCCTGGGCGGGCAAAGCCATTGGCGTGGCCCTTCGTGCGAACGGCATGGCGGGCGGGTTCTGGGACCTGGACCACGTCCGGCTCATAGAATCACCGCCAGTATCGATTCCCATAGAGAACGGCTCGTTTGAGGCCCCGACGGTGGACCCCAACGGCTTTCCGGCAGTACCCTACGTGGATAAGTGGACTGAGATTGATCTGGATACCCTGTCCAGCACCAATACCGGCGTATTCGCCAATACTCAAGTAGGCAGCCCGGATCATATCATTAATGCCCACGGCAGCCAACTGGCCTTTCTGGGATCGCAGACCGGCAATGCCCTGGAGCAGGATCTGGCTGCTATGTATAAGATAGGCTGCGACTACCAACTGACCGTGGCCGTAGGCGTCTCCGAGAGATTCCCGCCGTCAAGCGCCGAGCCGGTGGATTCCTTCGAGCTGGTGCTCTACTATCGCGACGCCAACGAGCCCGTGGACATCGTACGCCAGACGGTGAAAGCAGCGGGCCTATCTGTGACCCAGCTGACGGACGTTTCGTTGTACCTTCCGACGGTGCAGCCCGGCGATGCCTGGGCGGGCATGTCCATTGGCGTGGCCCTTCGTGCGGCCGGGATGCCGGGCGGCTTCTGGGACCTGGACAATGTTCGCCTCATAGAGCCATTACCTGTATCGATTCCCATAGAGAACGCCTCGTTCGAGGCCCCGACGGTGGATCCCAACGGCTTTCCGGCGGTGCCATTTGTAGATAAGTGGACTGAGATTGATCTGGATACCCTGACCAGTACCAATACCGGCGTGTTTGCTAATACTCAACCAGGCAGCTCTGACCACATCGTCAATGCCCACGGCAGCCAACTGGCCTTCCTGGGATCGCAGAGCGGCAATGCCCTGGAACAGGACCTGACTGCTACGTATAAAGTTGGCTGCGACTACCAACTTACCGTGGCCGTAGGCGTCTCCGGACGATTCCCGCCGTCAAGCGCCGAGCAGCCGGTGGATACATTCGAGCTCGTGCTCTACTATCGTGATGCCAACGAGCCCGTGGACATTGTACATCTGGCGGTCGAGGCGACGGGTCTATCTGTGACCCAGTTGACGGATGTCTCGTTGTACCTGCCGACGGTGCAGCCCGGCGATGCCTGTGCGGGTATGGCCATTGGCGTGGCCTTGCGCGCGACCGGGATGCCAGGCGGCTTCTGGGACCTGGACCACGTACGGCTCATCGAGTCGTTTCCAGGTCAGGAATTGGCATTGACGGTAAAGAGTAATTGTCTTTTTGGAGCAGACCGGATATGGTGGATGATGAACCCCATGTCCGAGAGGTAAAATGCGTACGATAAACTATCAATCGAACGTTAATGACGACAAACGTGCCGGCTTCACCCTTGTGGAGCTATTGGTGGTGATAGGCATTCTGGGGCTGTTGATAGCGATACTGTTACCGGCACTGACCAAGGCCAGGCATCAGGTGCGTCGGACGGCCTGTGCAGGGAACCTCCGCCAGGTGGGCGTGGCGATCCATCTATACGCTGAGGACTTCAACGACACTATTCCCTTCGGGCCAGCCGGCCGGCCGGTAACGGGTTCGAACTTCTACACGGTGACCGGCAACGTGACCAGCTTGTTGTCCCTGGAAGACGGCGCTCCCGTAGGTCTGGGGCTGCTACTGAAAGATTACCTCAACCATCAGCCCACAGTGCTGTTCTGCCCGGGTGCAGACCAGCCATCAGAGGCCAGAGAGCAACTGGCCCAGGTCGAACGGGCGCAGGCCCAGAGCGACTTCTACTACCGTCACGCATCTGTGGCCTTGCTCACAGGCACGCCAAAGGCGTTTCACATCAGACTGAGCGACCTGGGCCGGAACAGCAAAGGGCAGCCAATCGCCGCTCTGGTAGCCGATGTGCAGTTCCTGGCGCACCCATCGCTGGCAACATTCCAGGTTAAGACCCGAACGAGCCATCAGCGGGCGGCCAGCAACATCTTGTTCGCTACCGGACACGTGACTACTGTTTCCAACAGGAACGACATGTTGACTGTGAACATCGGCACGTCCCCATATGATGCGCTCGAACGAATCCTCGACATGTTCGAGCTGGCCGATGACCACCGTTGAAAGATGACGGCCGAATCTCGAAACGCTGTCAAGCGCCATGATTCGCCGGAGTGGATGAAGAGTTTAAAGACTACTGATCTGTAACACGATAAATGCGTGATGGTTACTGGTAGCTGCTCCAAACCATCCCCAAGCTCGTCCCGATCCCCGCTTTCTCGGGGACAAGCTTTTCGGGACTCGCTTGAGGCTGCCACCCATCAAATTAGACTTTACAGAATAATACGATTGAAAAAAACGGCAGAGGTTTTTACTGCTCGGTTTGGTTTAGTTCTCGTAAGATAAAAACGGCAGAATTGTTTTATGGAGATTAGCCTGATGGCGGAAATAGCGGTTGATGTTGTACTGTTACCTTCGGAAGAGATGGCGGATAAAACTATAGCAGCAAACAGAGAGCTGCAGAAACAATACGCTGACAAAATAATTTTGGATAAAGAGAGCTGCCTGCCGCATATTTCTTTGGCTATGGGTTGTATTGACGAAAGGGACATCGCCGATATTGAGAAAATTCTGCAGACAATCGCAAAACAAAGCTCTTTGGGGCAGCTAAGTGCCATCGGCATCCATATTTCGGAGAATTCAGCGGGCGAACAAGTGTCGGTTCTTCGGATAGAAAGAACAGAATCGCTCCAATCACTTCATGAAGAGGTCATGCGGAGACTGGAGCAATATTTTAACTATGATGTAACGGTGGATATGGTGCTTTCTCCGCCAATGGCAAGCGAATCGACTTTGGCCTGGATTAAGAACTATCCCGAGAAAGCGAGCTTCGAGAAATTTTTCCCACATATAACAATTGGATACGGGGAAATAAACGATTATTCGTTTGGGTTCCCGCAAGGCGGGGTCCCTCCAACCGAATTCGCCGTTTCAAAACTTGCGTTATGTCACTTAGGAAATCACTGCACCTGCAGGAAAATTCTTGCATCGGCAGAGCTTAAAAGCTGAGCGTAGAATATCGAATTGCCTTTGGATGAAAATCTCTTGCGTTATCAAATCTATTGGGGTATCTTAGTATTGTTTCTAAAAGCTATGCTAATATTTCGGCCTTGTTGTTCCGGAGCTAAGCCGGAATCCAAACTTTTGCTTTTTCTGGATTCCCGCTCCTTCGACTCTGCTCAGGACAGGTTTCGCGGGAATGACAGTGGCAGCACACTTATTTAAGGAGCGAACAGCGATGGAGATGAGACGACGTGAATTTTTAGCCAGGTCGATGGCGGGAGTCGGCGGTCTGCTTTTGGGGGGCGAGTTTGCAGCAGCTCAGGAACAGAGACCTAAAAAGCATGACCCGTACGAACTTGTGCCGTTAGGAAAAACGGGTATAAAGGTTTCCCGCGTGGGCCTTGGCACCGGGATGCGTGGCAGTCGTCGGCAGTCAAATCATACGCGTATGGGCAAAGAGAGGTTCGACGCGCTGGCAAGGGGGTGCTATGAACGGGGTGTCAGACTGTTTGATTTGGCGGATTTGTACGGGACGCATCCATTTTTGGCTGGAGCACTGAAGAAGATGAGGCGCAAAGATTACGTGATAACAAGCAAGATATGGTTTCGTCGCGGCGGGCTGCCGGAGCCGGAACGGCCAAGCCCGGATATTGTTGTGGAGCGCTTTTTGAAGGAACTGAAGACCGATTACATCGACTTGATTTTATTTCATTGCGTTACATCCGACAAATGGCCGGAAGAACTGGGCGGCCAAATGGACATTCTGGCGAAGCTCAAGAAGAAAGGCATAGTCCGTGCGCATGGTGTGTCATGTCACTCATTGGGGGCGCTTCAGGCGTGCGTGAAAGAGCCCTGGGTGGATTCTGTGCACGTTCGTATAAATCCTTTTGCGGTGAAAACGGATGTCGATACGGTCGAGGAGATACCGAAGGTCGAAGCAGTGGTCAAAGCGATGCGCAGGCAGGGCAAGGCTGTGATAGGGATGAAGATAATAGGTGAGGGGACATTCGGCAACAGTCCCGAGAAACGCGACAAATCCATCAAATATGCGCTGGAGTCGGGCTGTGTGGATGCGATGGTCGTCGGTTTCGAGAAAGTTGAAGAGATTGATGACTTTGCTGCGCGTGCCCGCAAGGTATCTGTCGGGGAGGGCGTGAGCCAGCTACTCGCTCGCCGGCCGGCTCGGGTAGCATAGTTTTAAGTAAGTCCGAAAACACAGACAAATCAATCGACAAATCAAGCTGCCCTTTGGTTAAGGCCAAATCTTAAACCGGGGTCAATATCTACAAAACTGATAACCGGCTGTTTATAGGGCTACATGATACCTGCGCTTTTTATATTTCTTTATTCGTAAAGCCCCCCTTTTGTTAAGCCGAATCTAACCTAAAACGCCCCCAATTTCTTCACTTTGTGAAGCAAAACGGTGGAGGTAAGTTTCGGTGGACTCAAAAAAAACGAGCAATTCCGCACCAAAATTTTGGTGCGGGACAAAAGCTCAAGTAATCAGGTATACATAATGGCCCAGGTCGAGTATTTTGGTGCAGGATAAACAGCGACATAGAAGACTGCGCCTGCTTATCAAGAAGCTGAACAAAAATCGCAAAAAGCAGGCGAAAAAAATAGATATACTCTGCAACGACTTTATTGCAGCCCAGAGAGACTTTATCAAAAGTCTGAAGACGATAATCTTCATAGCGAATTTCTACGAGTCAATCATGGGGATAACAGACTTGAATAGTCTTTTATACACCGCCGTTAAACTTATCAAAGAGGAAAACGCCGACGCAAATGTTACCTTCTTTTTGCGTCAGTCGGACAACTTTGAACTGTATATGTTCGAAAGTGAGCAGCCAATCACTCTCGAAAAGCAGCATCTTGAGAATTGTTTCAATGCTGAGCTGATGGACAATATCTGCAAGTCTAACAAAGTGTGCACACTCGATGATATGTTCGCAATGGGCCTACAGGGCAATCTGATTGGGTTAAACAAAATCTCAGGTGTGACAATCCCGCTGGGTGTGCACGGCTCATCACTGGGCTTTATACTTATTTGCCGTTCATCGGAAAACAAACTGACCGCCGAGGAGATAAGTAATATTTCCGCTGTAACATGTGGACTTTCCCGTGCGATACAATGCTGTCAGGCAACGCTTCACTCTGCGGACTAAGAATCCTGCTGAAACACGAAATTATCGGTCTTAAATTTCCCTCAAGGCCAAAGACAATTCAGAGTTTCGGCCCATAACCTGCTGGATAAAGCCGAAAATGGCTATGTTCGTGGTTAGTAAAAAAAATAAAAAAAGAAGTTATATGCCGCATTTACTAAGTCGATAGGCATTTATGCCGCTTCAGATGCCCGGGGGCAGTATTTGACGTAAAGTAAATAAAAAATGAGAAACAATTATTTGTAAATCAGTTTTAGGAGAAATTAAAAATGGTAAGAACATCAGCTAAAAGAAAACCTGGAGCCAAGGCCAAGGCAACTAAAAAAAGACCTGCCTCAAAGGCCGGGGTGACCAAAAAGAGCGAAAGCTCAAAGCGCCCAACGGCGAAGAAGCGAGTAAGCTCAAAGCCCAAGGCCACCAAGAAGAGGTCCACCTCAAAGCCCAAGGCGACGAAAAAGAGCGCAAGCTCAAAGCGCCCAACGGCGAAGAAGCAAGTAAGCTCGAGGCCCAAAGCGACCAAAAAGAGCGCAAGCTCAAAGCACCCGACGGCTAAAAAGCGAGTAAGCTCGAGGCCCAAAGCGACCAAAAAGAGCGCAAGCTCAAAGCGCCCGACGGCTAAGAAGCAAGTAAGCTCGAGGCCAAAAGCGACCAAAAAGAGCGCAAGCTCAAAGCACCCAACGGCTAAGAAGCAAGTAAGTTCGAGGCCCAAAGCGAGGAAAAAGAAAGTAACCTCAAGACCCATAGTGACCAAGAAGAGAACCGCTTCGAAGCCCAAGGCGACCAAGAAGAGAGTAACCTCAAGACCCAAGGCAACCGAAAAGAGAGTAACCTCAAGGCCCAAGGCGACCAAAAAGAGAGTAACCTCAAGACCCAAGGCGACCGAAAAGAGAGTAACCTCAAGGCCCAAGGCGACCGAAAAGAGAGTAATCTCAAGGCCCAAAGTAACCAGAAAGGCTACGAAGAAAGTCGCCCAGAAAAGACGCAGCCCGGTAACGTCAAAGGGCGATTTTGATTTCCACGCCTGGTTACTGCCCACTCTGGCTTTGGAGCAATATGAACCGAATAATATTAAGCAAGAGGTTGGTGTTGTGGACCAGATCAAGGGTTCTACCCGCTATGCCTGGATCGGTGCAGGTCAGTGCGGTGGAAGACTGGTGAAGTCTTTCTATGACCTTGGTTATAGGAAGGTCCTGGCTGTGAATACGACTCATCATGATTTAGATTTGCTCGATATTCCCAAGAATCAAAAGTACTCAATGAACATAGGTGAGAAGGGCGCCGGCAAGGATATGGAAAGAGGCAGAGAAGCCGTCCAGCAGTATCAGCAAGATATTCTGCACCTTACCAGGCAGACATTCGGCACTCAAGTTGACCATATTATGGTTTGCTTCGGAGCTGGTGGTGGTACCGGCAGCGGCAGCATTGTTGGATTGATTGAGATTGCCAAAAGATATGCACGTTATATCGGCCTGAACAATCCCAACAAGAACGTGGGTGTCGTTATGACTTTACCCACTGTTGGTGAAGCCAGCTCACCACTGGTAGCTGAAAATGCGTACAAAGTAGCCTGGGAGCTAGGTCAAATGGCCACTTCAGGGAAGATATCGCCCCTTATCATTGTGGACAACGACAAGATTAACAAGATGTATCCGGGAATGACAGTAAAGTCATTCTGGCCAAGCACCAACAACACTGTCGCAAGTCTGTTCGATATCTTCAATAAGCTCAGCGCCTTGAGCAGCCAGTATACTTCGTTCGACCCGGTAGATTATCACAGCATTATGGAGTCCGGCGGATGCGCGATAATGGGCCTGACCAAAGTAACTAAATTCGGCGATAAGTTCTCACTGTCAGAGGCAGTGAAAAAGAACCTCGAGAAGACACTGCTCGCCGGTGGATTCGATTTAACGTCCTCTAAAGTCTCTGGTTGTATAGCTGTCGGCGGAAAGAAATTGATGGCCAGCGCCAAAGGCTTACAGGACAACATCGACTATTCATTTGACGTCTTGTCTGAGATAACCGGCAAGGCTACAATCCACCGTGGGATATACGAAGACGGCAGAGAGTCCTTAAGAGTGTACACCATTATTGGCGGCCTGAGTAGTCCTACTGAGCGGCTGGAAGAGCTTAGAAGCCATATGACCGTCCAGGTTCGTTAGTTAAGCGAGTACCTCGCGAATAACTGATGTTTATGTTCGCCGGGTGTGCTGCTGACTTTCCCTTTGGGATAGGACGCGGCATACCCGGCGAATTCTTTTTAAAATTATACCGGTCCGCCTGTGGCGGACTCCACCATTATCGTAATGTTCACTTTTTATTCATACCTGCGCGCCGTCTTGCGACGCGAGTCGGGGCGGCGGGTCGGTTGCTTCCAAAATTTTTGCTGTTTAGATTCAGTAAAAAAGTATGGCTTAATTTGCTTGCAATATCTTTTTTTTTTTGTTAAATTTGAGTCCCGAGATACTCGGGCTCTGAGTTTTACGGGCAGGTAGCTCAGTTGGTAGAGCAACGGACTGAAAATCCGTGTGTCGGCGGTTCAATTCCGCCCCTGCCCATTTCGTAAATCTCTTTTTGGCAAGCGGTTACGACTGCTTACCTTTTTTGGTTTTAGGGCAGAATTATCGCTGCAACACTTTTGCAACAGATTTCGGCATAAACCACGGGCTGTTGCCTGCCTCGCACGATGGACTATATCATCCCGGACACGAAGGTAAAATCTGTGCGTTGTCTTGAAATCTGCATGGCCTGCAAGCTTCATTACTTCGAATTCTGTCATCCCTTCAGCAAACCAATTACATACGGCCGTCCGCCTGAGGTCGTGGAACTCACCTTCTTCGACACCCGCTCTCTGCAAGATTATACCGAAATCTCGGCTGAAATTGTTGATCACCTTTAATCGGGAGTCTGAATAGGTTCATTTGCCTTTGGCCCGAAGCTCCTGCTGGATATGATCATATATAGCAGGTGGAACGAAAACGTAGGGATACCCTTCAGGCTGTCCGCCGTGGTGGTCAACCAGTAGCTGTGAAAGTTCGTCAGTTAGAGGAAGCGTTCGGCGGTCAGTGTCCTTGATTTGCCATTCCCATGTCTCGGCGGTATCAGCTTTCGGTGAGACTTCTATCGTCTGTTCCTCAAAATCGATGTCTCTCCAAGTACAATTCAGGAGTTCTCCCCGTCTCAGAGCAGTAGAAAGGGCAACCAAAATTAACAGATCCCACTTCAGACTGGTCCGCTTGTTCCGCTTCTGGATGAGGTAATGAGCCGCTTTCACGACACGTTCACATTCACGGTTGCTATATCTTCTGATCTCGTTTGCCGTATACTTCGGCATCTTTATGTGTTCGAGCGGGTTCTCGTCCAGCTGCCTGCGTTTGACAGCAGTCTCAAATACGCATTTTATGTGACGTAGCTTCTTGGCTACTGTGGCACGGCTGTTACCTCCGTCCAGGCAACTTTGACGGTAGAACTCAGCATCCCTGAGAGTAACCTTCTGGTAATCAGCATTTCCAATCACTCTTATTAAATCCTGCATCGCACCATCATACTCCCGGAGCGTACTCTCCCTTATTTGGCCGCCGGTTCTCTCCAGACTGTCATGTGTAAATTCTTTAAGTGTCATAAACGTTGGTTCGCCCATTCTAAGTTACCGTTCAAGCTTTGCACGCTAGGTTATGCCTTAGGGCAGTCCCTTGACAGTTTAGATTTGTTGGGTAGACTTGGAATTAGCTCGAGAAAAGCTCAGCGCAATTAACAGAAGAAAAGTTTTATATGGCTCTATATTTCAAAACAATCCGCAGCAGTAGTAGCGGCAACTGTCTTGTCCTATGGACGGAAAAGTCCCACGTGCTTATAGATTGTGGTTTCAACTCTCAAATCTCCTGTGAGAGGACGCTGGCCGCGCATGCGGGACACATCTCTTGGTTCGATGCGGCAGTTATTACACATAATCACGTGGATCACATCAGTTATTCATCGCTAAGAATACTGGAGAAATATGGCTTGCCTCTTAGAATTCATGAAGACAGCACCAAACAGCTGCAAGAGAAGCACTTCAGGGGCCGCAAATTTAATAGTCTAAAACTCAAGCCCTTTTCCAGTAATGGGTTTAAAATAGGTGAGTTAAGGTTTCAACCGATAAATGTGCCCCACCAGGGTGAGTGCCTAACCTACGGCTTTATGATTGAGTGCCGACAGAAGGGTCTATGGCACAAAGTTGTAGTAGCTTCCGACCTGTACGATGGCCGAGTCCTTTTAGATTATCTTGTTGACACTGATTTCATCTATATCGAGTCAAATCACGACCCTGACCTTCTATCCTTATATCCGAATCCTAACAGCCATTTCCATATGAGTAACCCAAAAACAGCAGAGCTTTTGTGTAACGCAAGAGAGAAAAGCAAACGTATACCCAAAGCAGTCATGCTGGGACACTTGAGCTACATACGGAATGAGACAAGACTCGCGCTGCGATCGGTCCGAGATGTGTTTCGACAACAAGGGCGAATACTTGACTACAAGATGTATGTTGCGCCGCGATATAAAGCTTCACGTAAAATAACAATTATTCCTTGAGAAGTCAGTCGTCTTCCGTTGGTAGTAAAACTATTAACCGTTATCTTTGGCTTGCTGATCAGCTGACTTGGATATACGTGGCATCGTTTGTTCCAATCTTTCACTTTTTGTTCCCCCGCTGTATCGGGGTTGCCCGCAGGTTCCTCGACATCGGCCACAGAGTAAACTGGCATTACCAATAATTGAAATTGGAACCCAGGCAACTTGCGTATCAAAAACAGTGTTTTCATCAGGCAAATGGGTGTTGGTATTGAGCACGATACCTGAATCAAGGCTGCTGACCAATGTCTTCAAAGTATTCTTTTGGTGCTTGACTCCAAAAGGCCCATCCCACCCTAAAAGGGGATTTTTGCCGTAACCATCTGACGCGGGTGGATTACAGCCACTCACCAGCCGGTGATGTACATTGAAACCGTTGCAAAATTTTGCTTTTTTATAAGTTACTGATAATACTAAGTTTATGGGATGGGAATTTAGAATTGGCAGATAATGGGCTTTCGGATTGTAGTGGCGTTGTAGGCGCCAACTCGTGACAATGGGGCCATTTTGAGGGCATTTGTGCGTGGCTCAGTGAGCTTTGATTGGCTGGTGGGACTGGTCCGAGAAATCGTAAAAAGGGAGCAGGTTGTAAGAGAATAGTAAGAATGTTTTTCAAGTAAAGCAAAGACCAAATTTATATGCGAGAGGCACCTTATCCGTTGTTTGTATAATTTGCTTGACAGCAAGAATTAAGAGTGTACAATTACGTTGTCTTTCGAGATATTCAACGGCAAGCAACGAGGAGAAAAGAGTGTGCAATTCATTATATTTACGAGGTTCTTTATTGGCCGATTTAAGCCACCCAGAAAGCGGCTCTCGTTATCTGCGCCGACTTTCTTATTGCCCCAAAAAGGTAGAAAGAGAGGTTCAAATGGCTAACAAATCAAATTTGAGAACCTGTCTGGGAATATCTATGTTTCTCGTGGCGATGGCAGGTTTGGCACAGGCTGCTACAATTACTGTAGGTCCGGGAGCAGGCGATGATTTTGGTACTATACAAGCTGGGATAGATGCAGTTAACGGCGGGGATACGGTACTGGTCGCACCTGGCGAGTATGTGCTCACCGTGCCCATCACATTTCGAGGCAAGGCCATCACTGTCCGCTCAGAGGCTGGGCCAGATGAGACAACCATCCTAATGGGCACGCCGGCTGACACTAATCGTGGCAGCGTTGTGGTATTCGCGAACAACGAGACAGCCGCGTCAGGTCTGTCTGCCGTTGTTAAGAAGAGAAGCGTCGCGTTTGAATCCCTGGGCCGTTATATCGAGGCCGAGCTTTTCAATCCGGGTTTTCGTGCGGGGGACAGCAACTACCATGCGCTCACCGCCGTCTCGGATGGGAAGATTCACTTCGCCGTCAATACCCACGACCCTGACCGCGCTTCCCGGTACTACACATTTGATCCCGCGACCAACGTGATGACGTTCATCGCCGAGATGGACACGGTTCTGGGCGAAGATGCCAAGA
>JBGVTO010000177.1:0-6210 GCA_041862635.1 Phycisphaerae bacterium
GAGCACTTCAGCTATATCAGCTGCCTTGTAAGGGTCATTATAAGACGCAGTATGCAAAGGTGTCCATCCCTTCTCATCTTTTTCGTTGACATTAGCACCGTTTGAAATGAGCAATTTGACCCGTTCAAGGTCACCAGCGGCTGCGGCTTGGTGCAGTTGCGACGCGCCAGCTTTGGTTTCCGCCCGGGCGGTTAGTACGAGAGCGGTCGGTACGGTCAACAGAGCTAATAGCAATACAATTGTCGCAGCAACTAAACTTGGGTGTTTGTAGAATTTTTTTCCTGGTCTTAACATGGTTTTTATCCTTTCTTCAATATTTTTAACTGGCCCGGCTACAGCCAACGATGGAACCGGCCGGATTGATTCATATTTGACGGCGAGAACGTCCACAATCGCTTCGCTATAATCTTCCGGCAAGGCGTGCAGAGAAACGATGGTCATCTCATCACAGCATTTCTCACGCTCGGCGCGTATCTTTTTATTTGCCCACCAGACGAAGGGATGAAACCAGAAAACGACTTGGGCAAATATCTGCAATGTATGGATTATCGCATCGAAGCGGATAACATGAGAGAGCTCATGGCCCAGGAGGCTTGCCCAAGACTTTGAATCCTGAAAATTCAGTAAGTCAGCGGGAAGATAGATACTCCCTCGCACCAAACCCCAAACAAAAGGTTGATTCATTCCATTTATTAGCCAGACGTTTGGTATGTGCTTCATACCATGAGCCGAAAAGAAGCTCTCTACATTATGTCTGAATTTTACTGGAAGTGCTTTGCGCTGCCTCTGAAGCCATATCTGGGTGTGCAGAGCATTCAGAAGATTGTAAAATAAGAGAGCCACTGCCCCGGTCAGCCATCCGATCGCCAACCATACACGAATATTGTACGTGCTCGGTCCCTCGATGGTTTTGGGTGGCGGTTCCATTGGAGTCTGGACAGAAGTTGACGTAGCCGGTTCAGTCACAATGTCTCGCTCTATTCTTGATGCATCAAAAGTTCTCCCGGCTATTGGAGAGCTCTCAACAAAAGCTATTGGCTGTTCTGGAGGTAGGACCGCAAACGGGACTGAGTGCAGAGGCGGCACGAGACACTTGGCCAATACAAGCAGCCAAATAAGATAGCGGACATGAGCGCTTCTGTTCCTCAAGAGGAATGATACAATTGCCACGACGACGGTCAGGACCGCTATCTGCCAGCTTTGCGCAAGCAGATAATCTGTGATTCGGCTCAACCACGATTCCATGATTAAAACCTCCGCAACACAAACCTGTTTATTTCTTCTTTTTCTTTATCAGCTCTCTTAACCTCTTGATGTCTTCTTCATCAAGCTTGCCATCCTCTGCCAGGAACTGGACAAGAGGCTTGGGGTCACCGCCAAAGAGCCTACCCAGGAAATCGCGAACGGTAGTCTTAATGACCTCCCGGGGCTTGACCAAGGCTGAGAAGACGTGGGCCCTGCCTTTAAGGTGGTGTTTTAGATACCCCTTCTGCTCAAGACGACATAGCAAGGTTTGAACGGTGTTGTAAGCGAGGCTCCTGTCTGAAGGCAACTGGTCACGGATCTGTTGTACGGTTGCTTCGTTGAGCTCCCAGACTAACCTCAAAATTTCCGTCTCCGTGGGGCTCATCGCCCGTAACTTTTTCTTTCCCATAACAATTCACTCCTACAATTGTCGTTGTCACAAGAGTAGAATATCCGACATTTGTAGGTGCGCCAAGAAAAAAATGGAAATTTTTCAAAAAATTCTTTTAGATCCCTTTTTCCCCCTCAAAAATGCGGAAAAAAGCACGAAAAAATATGGGGCTGTTCCAAGCAAGACCTTCACCTTTACCCGAATCGTGGGGCCTGGTTGACGATAGCGACTGGTCAAGCGACAATTATCAGTTACGTGGATGTGGTGCCAGAGGACCTGCGGTTGCTTTGGACCGTTGATGTCAATCGGAGGAGCCATCCACTCTCGTCCGATGGACTCCGGGTATTTTAATGGTTTTTGCAAAACAAATGAAACTAAAAAATTTTAGAAGATGCAGGCTTTACAAGCAAGACCACCCCCAAACAAGTTTGAGGGTGCCACCCTGTATTGCATTAATAACTCAAAGTGCTTTGTAGAAAACAGTACATGCGGTCTTTTCTACAGAGCAAACTCAAAGCTAAATAATATGATTTGAGGAAAAAAGTTGGCCTGTTATAATCCGGTTATGAAAAGACTATATTGGACAAGCCCTGAGCTTTTTGAGACTGAGGTCGAAGTCAAAGCAATCTCCGAGGGCAAAGTTACTATCGAACCGGTCATTTTCCATCCTGATGAAGGTGGCCAGCCGGCCGACAAAGGTACAATCGGCCAAGCTAATGTTTGCAACGTCGAAATTATCAATGGCCGGATAGTTCACACACTTGACAGGCCACTTAGTGATGGTAAATACATTGCTCGCGTGGACAAGCAACGTAGGTTCTATACAGCAAGCCAACATACTGCACAACACATCCTGTCAGGAATTGCTGAAAAACAGTTCGGCCTTGGAACGACCGGTGTTCATATTGGATTCGAGAGATGCACCGTTGATTTTGACAAGAGAATCGACTGGGAAATAGTAAAAGAGCTTGAGCAGCAATCGTTGGAAGCTGTTGCTCTTAACATTCCAGTTGAAACGGTGTTTAACGATACGGACGTTCGAATAAGGAGTGATTCCAAGGAAATAGAATCAGACGTAATCCGTGTGGTGAAGATTGGTGATTATGATAAGTCAGCTTGCTGTGGGGCTCATCTTTGGACGACCGGTCAAATTGGAATCATTAGAATATTTGATATCGAGAGCAAAAAAAAAGGAACGAGGGTATTTTTCCTTGCCGGGAGAAAGGCCCTTGAACACTCACAACTTGAGACATCCACCTTAAGAGAGCTTAGAAAATCGGCTGGCTGCTCCACGTCTGAACTCCCTGAAATCTTCCAGAAAACCTCGGACCATTCAAAAGAGCTGACCAAAGAAATAAGTCGATTATGGTCACAGATGCTGCCGGACCTTGTAAAGTCGGCTGAAGCAGTCGAAGTCAAATCATCGAAAATCGGCGTCCAAGTCACGGACATCCCCAGGCAACTGGTAACAAAACTCGCGGGTATGATTGCAGATGCAATCGATGGAGTGGGGATTGTTGTTAGTGATGTCAATATTGCAATAAGCTCCAACAGAATGAACGCCGACGAGCTTCTCAGGAAGATTCAAAATACTGTCGGAGGCAAAGGCGGAGGGTCGTCTAAGGCGGCCAATGGCAGGCTTGGCAGAGCAGTAACAACTGACGAGCTCATAGCGATTCTGAAGCATGATTAAGAGGGCAACTCGTCTCTGAAATGTCAACCCGATAGCACGGACGCTGTGCAGGAATCCGGAAAAGTTATGTTCCGACAATTTATCTAATCCGTGAGGCTTTTTGTAAGTTTGCTTCTTCTTTTGTTGGCAGTAGGCTCAAATATTTGGGTTTCCAAATGAGTCTCACGTGCGACCCTGCAGAGCTAACATTTTTTCCCGGTAATAGTGAATAATTGCCTCACGATGACTGAGATCGTGAGGTGGAACATTCGGTTGACTTATTCTGGGCGCGTCGTGATCCTGATATGCCCGCAGCCTTGCGTCCTTGGAACGCCACGCTGAGAGCGCGGCCTTCATGGAGTCGATGTCGTCGCGGTATCGTGGCGTATCATAAAGATTGTTCATTTCCTGCGGGTCTCTATCCAGGTCGAAAAAGAGATTCTCATGGCCCGGCGGGGCAAGAATGAGCTTGCGGTTTTGTGAGCGAGCCATTACCTGCTGTCCCGTCCTTGCCTCGGCGAAGATAAGTTCGTGTCCGCTATTTTCATCTTGCAGAGCGTGCCTGTGCATCCGGCCTCCGGGCCTGCAGCCGGCCGCCCGGCATATAGTCGGAGCAATATCAATATTGTTTACCATTCGCTGCGAAAGCGTTCCTGCATATTTGTTTCCAGGCCATTTGACTATGAGCGGTACTTTGACCACTGGATCATACATGTAGTTGCCTTTCAGCAGCATATGATGGAAACCCATATAATCGCCGTGGTCCGCGGTGTATATGATTAGTGTATTATCATAGATTTCCTTTTGCTTGAGCAGTTCAGTCATGCGTCCCAAGTGATGGTCGATCTGCGAGATGGTCGCGTAGTAGTAGGCCATTACTCGCCTCAGTACGGGCTCGGTCAGCTTGTCGTTGGGAAAATATCCACGATTGTACTTGAAATCATGCTCGAGGCATTTCTCGGTCCAGCCCGGCAGGAGCGAGAGTTTCTTTGGGTCATACATTTGGTGCCAGGACGCGGGTGGGTCAAAAGGATGGTGAGGTTTTATAAAGCCGACCATCAAGAGCCGGCCGCCTCTATTAGTCCATGACCTAAGTGTTTCCATGGCCTTGTCGGCAATCCAGGTTGTGGAATGGTGTTTTTCGGGCAGGTTGGAGACGAGGGCACCACAAGTGTCCCAATATTCTTTCGGCGCGTATTTGCGATACTCTCGCACTAACTGGTCTTCAATATCATTACGATCCGCAAGGCCGAGGTGCATAAGATAGCGGTGATAGTCATCGTCCCAGCGTCCGGGACCGTTCTGCTCTGCCAGGACCAGCTCGCTGAATCCCACGTCAAGATAGGTAGGTGTAAAGTGCATTTTGCCGACTGCCTTTGTACGGTAGCCTGCCGCCCTTAGGATTTTTGGGAAGGTTTCAATATCGGGAGCCAGAGTGCTGCTATTTGACCAGCCGCGGTGCTCGTGGACATATTGACCGCAAAGAAGTGAATAACGCGATGGTGTGCACACCGGGAAAGGACAAAAGCTGTTGTCATACCGGACACCGTCTGCGGCAAGTTGGTCGATATGAGGGGTCTTTATGTCCGCATTGCCATAGGCACCGTGGCAATCAATTCGATGCTCGTCAACATGTATAATCAGAATATTGGGATGCTTTAGTCGGGCTTTGCCTGCGAACGACATCTTTGGCATTATCTGTGACGTGGCCGCTAAGCCTACGGTCTTTAGAAAATCTCGACGGTTGAAAGAATTTTTCATTGCAAAAACCTTTCTTGTTCACTGTGCTGAAACTTGTGATGGCTATATCGTTAAAACCGTTCGTAGTTAGAATACCGCAATCACTTTACCAATGCCACTGGTTTTTGGAATCTTCTGCCCCGTTCTCTTAGCATAAGTAAAATACTTGTCCCTGAGTTTACTGACTGTTATAATTTGGCTCCGGTTGATAATCTCTTTGATTGTGTCGTCTATGCAGAATGCAGGAAAATAATGAGAATTGCGAGGAAGCAGGCAGAATCAGGCGTGATAGTATAGGATAGGGAAACACTTTATGTCAGAGCCACTTATGGATTCAAAATCTGAACGCCGTCCTCCGTGGTGGCGGTCGATTGGGCCGGCCCTCATTACGGCATGCGTGGTGTTCGGGCCGGGTAGTTTGTTAATCAGCTCCAACATCGGGGCCAATCATGGATACGAGTTACTGTGGCTGCTTATCCTGACCGGTGTCTTGATGGGCACATATGTAACGATGGGGGCGCGAATCGGTGTCGTCGGCGGTGCCACACCATGTACACTGGTCGCCGGGCGTTTGGGTCGGCCAATTGCTGCCGTAATCGGAATCAATCTTTGTCTTATTTGCACGGCCTTCCAATTCTCCAACAACTTAGCTGTGGCCGCCGCAGCGGATGCCCTCGGCGTTGCCCATCTCTTCGGAAACCCGGACGAAATGACCGAGCGCACCAGAAGTCTTATCAACAGCGGCGTCCTGCTGGTATTCAATGCGGCAATAATTACTCTTGTCTTCACATTGAAACAGGTATATCGAACTCTGGAGCGGATTATGAAGGTTATGGTAGCTGTGATATTGATATGCTTTTTCGCCAATCTCCTCCTCGTGCGACCGGATCTGCTCGGGCTCTTGAAGGGACTTATCCCGCGCCTGCCGGAGGGTGTATCTGTTGGTTTGCCGAGCCGCGGCGAAGCAGGCATTGCCGACCCTATGCTGCTCATTGCTTCGCTGCTCGGCACGACCTTTTCGGTAGCTGCTGCATTATACCAGGGTAATCTCGTTCGGGAGAAAGGATGGACCATCAAGGACTACGACCGTGGGATTGGTGACGCCATCGCCGGGGTCGCCGTCCTGACCGGCGTCAGCGCAATTATTATGATGACCAGCGGT